>SVNL01000101.1 GCA_015066925.1 Ruminococcus sp. | reverse complement strand
CGGTAATGCCAAGTGAAGCGAGAATTTTCTTGCCCTCAGCTGTTTCAAACTCTTCCTTTGCACGATGAATCCAGCAGCTGTCAACTCCGTAAGCGTGAGCGGCAAGCATGAGATTTCCCATAACAAGACTGCCGTCGTAAAGGTAAGTGGGCATAGACTTGTCCGCAAGTACTATAAGCACCACAGGCGCACCATAAAAAGGATCTGCATCAGTCCCCATAATTTTTGCGTTCATTGCTGAAAGCCTGTCACGAAGCTCCTTGTTTGTAACAGCTATAATTATCGGAGACTGCTTGTTCATTCCTGTTGCGGCATAAGTACCAGCTACAGCGATTTTCTCAATAATTTCCTTAGGCACCATGTCAGACTTGTATGCTCTTATGCTCCTTCTTGTAAGCATGTTTTCAATTGCGTTCATTTTTTATACCTCCGTAATATATTGGTTAATTCATATTATTTACCGGATTTTTTTCTGATCCGGATTATATGTACGATTATCGTATAAGCGATTCCGGGGATACATCCCCAGTCGATAAAAAAAGCAATCCACCACAAATGGTGGTACGGATTATTAGGAATCATCAGAAAACCTATGCACAGAAAGAGTCCTCCGAGCAATGGTCCCCATGAGGAATGTCTGCTTTTCCTAATATAGCATACCCAGAATATTATCCAGTTGCAAATGGTGATCCATAATCCCAGTCCGCACAAAATCACTGCTAATCCATAACGTATGTACGTCATAAATAATCTCCTTATATAGATTAAGTTATCTGCGCCTTTTTCCGAAATAGTCGATAAGTACGCTTTTTATAAAATTATATCTACGGGCATATGAATTTTCAACACGGATAAGCTCAAAACCATGATCGCGACATATTTTATTCTTTTTTCTATCTCGCTCACGAACTATTTCGTTTTCAATATGTTCTTTTCCGTCAAGTTCGATTGCAAGCACCGGCATTTTTCGATTGCTGTAATCACGCTGATATATAACAAAGTCAAATCGTCCTGTGTAGAACAAATCAGAACATGATATATTATCGGAGAACACCTGTGATATCGCTACTTCACGTTCAACGCTGCATCTTCCCTCGTTGAGCAGAATATTATCAAGTGCATGATTAAGATTCTGCAAAAACGCTTCCTCAGTTTCTGTACTATATGGCTTTATACCAAGCGCTCTTGATGATACGTCTTTTGGAGTCACCTCAGTTCTTCCATTACTGCTGACATAATTAACTAACTCATATATATCATCAGATGAATCGGGATCATGAAGACGTTCCAGTTCCTTTTGACTTGAAAGAATTATGAGCTGCTTTTTTGCTCTTGATACTGCAACATTTACAAGTTCACGATTATTCTTCAGCCAGTCATATGTCTGTGGTGTAGTTTTATCAGTGAGTGCAAGCGAAAACAAGATTATATCTTTTTCATCACCCTGAAAAGCATGTACAGTTCCACAGGTTATAGCGTCAAGATGAGATTCATGAAGTGCTTTTTGTATACAATCACGCTGATTGGCAAATGGAGTAATTATGCCTATAGATTTGTCTTTGTTCATTTTAATAAACTGAACAATTTTATCTGCTTCCATAGGAGCCGTGTTCTTATAATCCGTTGTATTTCCATATATATCACTGAATATAAGTGGTGCTTCAGACTCAATATTTGTTTTGATTTTAAGTCTGCCGTTATAATATTTCTTATTATTAAACTCAATGATTTTCTTGTCACATCGATAATGATAGCTGAGAAGTATCTCATCACTTACGGAATCACAGGCAAGAAAAGTCTTATAGACTGAGTTGGCAATATAATCGTACTCAGGAGAAACATTATATTTCTTGCGTAGAATTTCGTTTATACTTTTATCGAGAAGAACTACCGGATTCAGCTGTTGCGGATCGCCTACAAGCATAAGATTGTTTCCACGAATTATCGGCACAAGTGACATTGCAGTATTGCACTGACTTGCTTCGTCCATTATTACCATATCAAAATACTGAGAGGGTTTTCCAAGTTTATGAGCGGATATACATGTAGTTGCAATGATAGGGAAAACGCGTTGCAGTTTACGTAGGTTATCGTCATTACTAAGCCAGCGATTAAATTCAGCGATACGTTCTTCTTTATTCTGTATATCAAGTATATTCATAAAATCAGCATATTTAGGTTCTTCAAGTCGTTTGATATACATTGCTGATGTATAGAAAAGATACTTGCTGAATGCTTCCTGATCGTCAGAGAGAAGGGCGAGTGCTTCTTCATCGCTAACAGTTCCAATTTCCTTCATACGCTTTTCAACCTGATACAACTGTCTTTGTTCGAGATCTGTCTGAAAATTCATGTTGTCATTAAGCTTATATAAGTCGAAAATAGCGTCTCTGCGTTCTATTAGTTCAATACGTTCTTCATGCTTTTTAAGAAGTTCTGTAAGCTTCTGAGTTTGTTCAGTTTTGTCGGATTTATTCTTGCTCAGCGTACTTCCATATATATTTATTGTTTTTGTATAATTAAAAAGGCTCTTGATACGTTCAATTGCTTCATCAACTTTATTATTGCTTCCAAGTCTGAGAATCGGAAAAGGTATCGTGAGATCACGGTATTTCAATTTTCTGATAACATCAAAAACTCCGTCTATGGGATGATTATTATACGAAGAAAAAAGTACAGTTCTTTCATTAAAAAATGCAGATATGATTGTATTTATAATAGTATTACTTTTACCTGTTCCCGGAGGTCCCTGAACATATGTCACTGGATATTTCAGTGCATTATGTATAGCGAGGAGCTGGTCAAGGTTTATTTTATTATTCAGGAGAGTTATCGGGTAATCCTTACGTCTTCGTGATGGTGCAGTAAGATCACCGAAAAATGCCTTGATAGGTACAGTTACCCTGTCTTCTTCATACATATCAAGTATTTCATGATATTCTATTGAAAGATCTACAAGATATTCGCATTCAATGCATATAAGGTATGGCATATCATCAACGCCTGTAATCTGCCTGTTGGAAGATGTTATTCTGTCTTTTATAATTTCTGAATACTTTTCAAAATCATCAAGCAGATAGTAATCATCAGCATCAAGAAATTTTCTGATGCTTTCCTTTTCACCTGAAATAGTGAATTCTTTGCAAATCGTTATCTCTTCGCTTGGACGAAGAGTATGGCACTTTACATCAAGTTCAAGTCTTTGATAGGCGAGAACATAGAGACCTTTTTTGGTGTTTATACTGAGGAGATTCAGACAAAGCTGAGTAACCTTACGTGGTTGATATTCACCCTCGAAACGCTTACGAAAGCTTTTGACAATTGCTTTGAACTGGTTATCGTCAAGCATATATCCGGCACTTGTGAGCCTGTCTCCGTCAATACGCTCTATAAGATCATATTCAGATTTATATGGTATAGAATCAAGTTTGTTACAGTCTGCAAGGTAATTAAGTATTTTCAGATTAGCAGTATTAGTAAAGATAAAGGCATATTTGTTAGGATTCAGCTTTATATCTTCAATTAACCTTTCATTTATTGGCTGAAATGTGCCGTCAAGGAGCTTTGATGACTCAATCTTATCAATATAGATAGTCAGCTCCATATTCTGAAAATTGCCAAGGTGAAGCCCCTCAACTCGCAGACTTTTGTAACGTGTATCTATGTCATATATGCCTATCCAGTACTTCGTAAGTCCACCTTGTTTATTGCGGTATTCGATGCTCAACCATTTTCCTTCATGGATAGCTTTAAAAATATCTCTACCAATACTGTTCATAAGTTCACCAACTTCCGTCTTTTTTCACTTATTATACCATACATATACTCCTGATTCAAGATTTTTTACTAATTTTCGCCTAACTTTATCCTGATTTTGTATTGAATTTTATGGAAATATATAGTATAATGAAGAAAAAACAGATAAGGAGGAACTCACATGAAATCCAAAATCATATCAACTGTCCTTGCGGCGGCAATGATGATGACAGCAGTTACATTTCCTGTACCGATACAAATGGATGCAGAAGCCGATTCACTCATTGTCAGAAAATTCGATCTTGGCGG
>SVNL01000022.1 GCA_015066925.1 Ruminococcus sp. | reverse complement strand
ATAGGGCAAAACAAAGTGCAAGAAAATTTATCAATTCCATTATCTTTTCTTGCACTTTGCCAACTTAAAATTGGCTTTAAAAAGCTATATTAAGCCAATTTTAAGTTGTTGAGCAGACATTAATTATTATACCATAAAAAAAAAATAAAATAAAGAGGGAAATAAAAAACAATCGAACATATTTTCTGCAAAAAATATGTTTCATTTTAGATGTTTTGTATTTAATTGACGATATTGTAAAAGTATGCTATAATCAACATAAATAAAACGTGAAAGTGTGAGGTGATAGCTTGTGGCTGAGAAGAATATTCACAGCGGACATCGCGAAAGAATAAGAAACAGATTTGAAGAAACAGGCTTATCAGCATTTTCTGAACACGAAATACTGGAAATGATATTGTTTTATTCAATTCCCAGAAGAAACACAAATGAATACGGACATCAGCTTATAGATAAGTTCAAGACTCTTAACAGAGTGCTTGAGGCGGATATTGAAGAGCTTAAAGAAGTAAAGGGAATAAGTGAAACAAGTGCAATACTTATAAATCTGATAGGAAATCTGTGCAGGAGCTATTTAAGCTCTGCGCATCTTAGTGTAAAGCTTAACACGATTGAAAAGGTGAAAAACTATTATCTTGACGGTTTCGGAAATAATACAAATGATATATACAAATTTGTATTTATTGATGCTGATGGAAATGTTATTTCAGGCTATACATTTTCAGGAGAACAGCTTAATGATGAGAATTTTACTCCTAAGCTGTTTACGTCGATGATAATAAGAAAAAGCGTAAGCGGATTTTTTATCGGACATAATTTATTTAATGAAATTTTAATTCCGAGTGAATTTGATTATTATCTTATGAAAAAATCGGCTGAATGTATGAAAAGCTTCGATATCAGTCTTATGGATTATATTATGTGCAATGGAAAAACAGCGTCTTCATTGAGAGAAAAGGGTGCATTTTCATTTGAATGGAAGTAAGGGTATGGATAAGAAAATTTTCACACAGTATAGAGAAATGCTTAAAGAAAAATATCTGAAAGAGGGATATTGCTCATTAACCGAAACGGAAAAAGCAGAGCTTTTACTGAGTTACTGTGGCTGTGACAGTGAAAGCTGTAAAAAGCTTATGAGTGAATTCGGAAGTCTGGATATGATTTTTGATGCAGAGCTGAATTATCTGAAGCAGCTTGAAGGAATGGATATAAGAAGTGCCGTGCTGTTAAGGCTTATACCTGAATTAAGCAGATATTATGCTTCGGCAAAAACAGAGATAAAGTGTCTGAATACAACCAAAAAGGCAAGAATGTATTTTGAGAATTATTTTACGGAAATACTGAATGAACATGTAGCAATTGTATGTGTTGATGAAAGGATGAATATAATATCTTCTCATATATTGAATGCGGGTACGGAAAAATCGGTTAATATAGACAGTAAATCGATTTTGAATGAAGCTGTAAGCAACAGAAGCAACTACGTTTTTATAGCACATAATCATGTTAAATCAGGTCCTGAGCCGTCACATTCGGATTATGCAGTAACAGATTTGCTGAGTAAAAATCTCGAGCTGTTCGGTGTATATATAGTTGACCATATAATCGTAGGAAGAACAGGAACGGTTTCAATGCGTGAGCTGGAATATACGCTTGAGTTTAAGAAAAAAGAAATCCCTGCATATGTGTCAATAAAGTCTGATTGATAAGACGATAATATACGAATTTTATAGGCGTTATTTTAATTTCGTTAATAAATGGTTGACGTTTTGAAATAACAATGATATAATAAATGATATATTTAAGAGAGATATGTAAAAACCCGAATTATAGAAAAATAAAAATACAATCTCAGGAGTGATTAAATGAAAAATGTGATTTCTGAAAAGCTTTCACTTTTAAATCAGGCTCATCTTTTAAAGCATATAAAGGAGCTTGGTGACAATGAGCAGAAGAAACTTATAAATCAGTTGGAAAACCTTGATTTTTCAGTTCTTGATGAAAATGTTGCAGACGAAAAAAGAGGAGTAATTGAGCCTTTATTTGCAACAACGCTTGAAGAAATAGAAAAAAATAAAGAACGATATAGAGAAGCTGGTGAGGCTGCAATAAAAGCAGGCAAGGTCGGAGCAGTTTTACTTGCGGGCGGACAGGGAAGCCGTCTTGGTTTTGATAAGCCTAAGGGAATGTTTGATATTGGTGAAACAAAGAATTTGTATATTTTTGAGTGCCTTATAAATAATCTGCTTGATGTAGTAAAACAGACAGGCTCATGGATTCCGCTGTTTATTATGACAAGCGTTCAGAATGATAAGGATACAAGAACATTTCTTGAAGAGCATAATTATTTCGGCTATAGCAGTGATAATGTTATGTTTTTTGTTCAGGAACAGCTTCCTACGGTAGATACAAACGGCAGACTTATGCTTGCTGATAAGGGCGTTGTATCAACTGCACCAAATGGAAACGGCGGCTGGTATGCGTCTATGATAAAATCAGGAATGTTTAAAATTCTGAAAGATAATAAAATAGAATGGCTTAATGTATTTGCTGTGGATAATGTCCTGCAAAGAATAGCAGACCCTTGTTTTATCGGAGCTGTTATTGAATCAGGTATGGAGTCGGGCTCTAAGGTTGTAGCTAAGGCTGACGCTGACGAGCGAGTAGGAGTAATGTGCCTTGAGGACGGAAGACCTTCTATTGTCGAGTATTACGAAATGACTGACGAAATGAGATACAGCCGTGAGGCTGACGGAAAGCTTTCATACAATTATGGTGTGATTCTTAATTATCTTTTCAAAATAGATAATCTCAATAAGCTTCTTAATGAAAAACTTCCGCTTCATAAGGCTTTTAAAAAGGTGTCATATTATGATGAAACAATTGACGCTATCGTAACTCCCGAAGAACCGAATGCATATAAATACGAAACGCTGGTTCTTGATATGGTAAAGCTTCAGGATAGCTGTCTTGCGTATGAAGTAGAAAGAAGCAAGGAATTTGCACCGGTGAAAAATAAAACAGGTGTTGATTCTGTTGATACGGCAAGAGAGCTTCTTAAACTGAACGGAATTGAATTATAATATCATAATGCTGTCGAAACAAAAGATTTCGGCAGCATTTTTTGTATCTGAAATTATTCTGCGAAGATATTAAATTGTTTAATATGCGGACTTGCGATATCATATATATCGCAAATGGGGATTTTTACTCCGTTTGTTAGAAAAAGAGTATGTTCATATTCGTCAATTCTTTTGAAATTTCCTGTGAGGGTTATATATAATCCTCCTTCTTTTTTCTTATCGGGGCTGAAATAGGTTATGGATATTTCAGGATATCCCTGCTGATTTTCAACAAGCATTTGCAGACAGGCATCTATTTTTGATTTTCTGTCATCATCTGCTTCAAGGCGTGAGTTTGTAAAACGAGCCGCTTCTTTAATTTCTTCATCGAAGCCTGTAAGAGCTGAAAACGATGAAAACTGAGCTGCTCTTGCAGAAACAGCCATAGGGCTATATCTGACAGAAGTATGATGCGGAAGATTTATAATATCATCATAATTATTATTCATAAAATTCACCATATATATTTTGTATCAGGCTCTGTGACCGCCTACCTGACGGTTGCGCTCAATTGAAGTAGCACCCTCCTGAAGATTAATTCCTTTTAAAATAGCGTTTTTTCCATATCTGGATTTTATTTCAAGCACAGCTTTCTGCATATTGCGTTCTCGCATAAGTTTTTTATTTTCGATATCCCTTTGTTTTTTCAGAACTTTGTAGTCAGTGAAAAAGTCGAGCTGTTCAAATGTATCCTTTGGTAACTGATTTTCGGGTATAATATGATTTGCGACTATATACATACGTCTTACAAGAAGATTTTCGTTAACGATTTTTCGGTAAAGCTCAGAAACTGCTTTTGATATTGCTTTTGCGGACGAGGTATATCCCTCAAGATTGATTGAGCCATGAGCTGATTTCGGGATTTTTCTGCCATAGTGGTCGGTAGTGAGTTCTCCGCTGTAATTTTTGGCGCTTTCGATGTCGTATCCTACAGTAAGAACCATCTGGTTTGTGACCAAGCCTTTTGAAACGAGGTCAAGGACGAGCAGTTCAGTCATTTCGCGTATAATAAGGTGACCTTTTTCAAAGCTGTAAGGCGTGGAAAGAACCTGTCCCTGACTTATGCTGTTGTTACGGGGCTTGTAGGACTTTATATCTGCAATTGTACAAGGCTCATAACCCCATGCGTGGTCAATAAGAAGCTGTGCATTTACTCCGAAAAGCTTGTAGAGTATATTTTCATTATAAACAGAGCAGCGTGCGATGTCACCCATAGTAAACATACCTTTAGATTCAAGACGTTTGGCACAGCCTTTTCCAACTCTCCAGAAATCGGTAATCGGAGTATGCGACCACAAAAGCCGGCGGTATGACATTTCATCAAGCTCAGCGATACGTACGCCGTCTTTATCTGGCGGCATTTTTTTAGCGACAATATCCATAGCTATTTTGCAAAGATATAAATTTGTGCCTATTCCGGCAGTAGCAGTAATACCTGTTGTATTCAGAATATCCTTGATAATCGTAATTGCGAGCTGACGTGGAGTCGTCTTGTAGGTTTTAAGATAAGCTGTAACGTCTATAAACACTTCGTCAATAGAATAAACGTGAATATCTTCGGGAGCAATATATTTGGTATAAATATTAAAAATACAGGTACTTATGCGCATATATTCAGCCATTTGCGGACGTGCGACTATATAATCGAGTTCGAGTGACGGATTTTTTTCAAGCTCATTACCGAAAACAGATTTGCCTGTGAAACGTCGGTATGGAGCTTTAAAACGACGCATATTATTTATTTCCTTTACTTTTTGTATGACTTCAAAAAGTCTTGCTCTGCCTCCTATGCCATAGGATTTAAGTGACGGAGAAACTGCAAGGCATATTGTTTTTTCGGTTCTTGTAATGTCTGCAACAACGAGATTTGTATTGAGAGGGTCAAGACCTCTTAATACACATTCAACCGAAGCGTAAAAGGATTTCAGGTCAATAGCAATATAAAAACGTTTTTTGTCTGTCAATAAACTCACCTCCGTCAAACAATTAAAGGAACATACGTTTCTTTTGTATAATCATTATAGCACATTAGTTCGATTTTGGCAAGAGGTAATTTTTTGTCTTTGCGGTATTGCCGAAAAAAGCGAATTTATATTGCTTTTTCAAGTGGATTATGGTATAATGAATTGGTTTTTTGCGGATGATTTTAATGAAAAAGATTATATATAAATATGCCATATAAAATAAAGCCTATTCCTTTTGCTACAGCGATTATACATAAAATCAAAAGTAAGAATGGAAATAATAAAAAACTATTGAATAAAGAATGAAAATGTGTTATAATTTTAAAGCAATGTCTGTATACATGCCGATGTATTAAAAGAGGTGAGAATTCTGGATAAAAACGAACGCATTATAAATGAACTGAAGAAAATCATTTCCGAAAAAAGCAATGTGAAAGCTTATGTTCATAGCTTTGGCTGTCAGCTTAATGTTTCAGACGGCGAGAAAATAAAGGGAGTTCTAAAAAAAATAGGATATTCCTTTACGGAAAATGCAAATGAAGCTGACCTTATAATTTTAAATACCTGTGCCGTGCGTGAAAATGCAGAGGACAGAGTTTTTGGAATTGTAGGAAGTATGAAGCATCTGAAAGATGAAAATCCGAATCTCATTATCGGTATAAGCGGCTGTATGACTGCACAAAATCATATTGTAGAGCGCATAAAAAAATCATATCCTCAGGTAGATGTTGTTCTGGGTACTTCAGCAATAAATTCTCTTCCTAGGCTTTTGCTTGACTGCATAAACGGCAGAGGTTTTGCGGCTGATACAGAGGAATATGCTGATTTTTCAGAGGGGCTGGAGCAGGTAAGAGAGAGTAGCTTTAAGGCTTCTGTACCTATAATGTTCGGTTGTAATAATTTCTGCACATACTGCATTGTTCCTTACGTGCGAGGCAGAGAACGAAGCAGAAAGTCCGATGATATAATAAGAGAGGTTAAACAGCTCGTTTCCGACGGATATAAAGAGATTATGCTTCTGGGGCAGAATGTTAATTCCTATGGAAATGACCTTGACGATGAAATTTCGTTCCCACAGCTTCTCAGAAAGCTTAATGAGATTTCCGGTGAATTTATAATAAGATTTATGTCTTCGCATCCGAAAGATGCTACAACAGAGCTTCTTGACGCAATTTGGGAATGCGAAAAGGTGGCAAAGCATCTTCATCTTCCGGTGCAAAGCGGAAGCAATCAAATTCTGTCTGCCATGAACCGAAGATATACTGCCGAAAATTATCTTGAAAAGGTAGAATATCTGAGGGCTTATGATAAAGATTTTTCTCTGACAACAGATATTATTGTCGGATTTCCGAATGAGTCTGATGATGATTTTGAAAAAACTCTTGAACTGATAAGAAAAGTAAAATACGATAATATTTACTCGTTTATCTACTCTAAGAGAACAGGTACTAAGGCGGCGGAAATAGACGATAAAATTTCTGACGAGAAAAAAAGTGAAAGAATGAGAAGGCTTCTCGAAATTCAGAGAGAAATTACAAGCGAAAGCTATAAAAGATTTATCGGAAAAACTCTAAGAGTTCTTGTTGATGGTGAAAGTCGTAAAAAGCCGGGTTTCCTTACAGGCAAGAGCAACGAGTTTATTATAGTAGAGTTTGAGGGTGACAGCTCGCTTATAGGAAGGTTTGCTGATGTAAAAATCACAGACGCTATGAATTGGGCTGTTGCAGGAAAGCTTTTGAAATAAAAAAGGAGAAAAGAAAAATGGATATTATTAAAATGACAAGAGAGCTTGGAAAGGCTATTCAGCAGGACGAAAGATATGTTGCATACAATCTTGCAAAAACTGCAAACGATAACGATACAGAGCTTCAGACTCTTATCAGTGATTTCGATAAGAAGAGAGTTACTCTTAATGAAGAGGTTTGCAAAGAGGATAAGAATACAGATATTATCAAGGCGCTTGACGATGATATCAAGGACCTCTATGGCAGAATTATGTCAAATCCAAATATGGTGATTTTCAATGGTGCAAAAAATTCGCTTGAGCAGCTTATTTCTGAGGTTAATCAGATAATTACAATGTGTGCTAACGGCGAAGATCCTGATACCTGCGAAGTAAGTCATGGCTGCAGCGGAAGCTGTTCAACCTGCGGTGGATGTCACTGAGTTTAATAAGAAATTAAGGCAATACCGCACATATCGCTTGTGCGGTGTTGTTTGTCTTATTGCTTTAACAAATAAACAGCTCTGCTTATTTGTTAAAGTGATAAATTCGGAAATATGTATTATTCAAATGATATTTTGTTTACAGCTAAAATGACAGTCGCAAAAAAATTCGGCAAGCTGAATCAGACTCATCTGTATCGGAAAGGGGCTTATGTGCAATGAATATAGACAGAAGTAAAATTTCTCCTATGATGAAGCAGTATTTCGAAGTAAAGGATAAATATGAGGATTGTATACTGTTTTTCAGATTAGGTGATTTCTATGAAATGTTTTTTAACGACGCAATAACTGTATCAAAAGCACTTGAGCTTACCTTGACGGGAAGAGATTGCGGACTTGAAGAACGTGCACCTATGTGTGGAGTGCCGTTTCACAGTGCAGACTTGTACATAAAAAAGCTTATAGATTTAGGATATAAAGTTGCTGTTTGTGAACAGCTTACCGACCCTTCCGAAACAAAAGGAATTGTTGTGCGTGATGTAATAAGAGTTGTAACAGCAGGTACTCTTATTGACAGCAATATGCTCGATGAGGGAAAGAATAACTTTATTGCAGGAATTTACTGCACCGATAATGATTGCGGACTTGCTTTTGCTGATATTTCAACGGGTGAAGCGTATCTTGAAAGAATTGAAAGTAAAAAGCCCGAGGACGAGATAATAAATGAGCTTTCACGCTATCAGCCTGCGGAAATTATATTCAATGATGGATTCCTTTCGTTTAAATCTGTAGCTGATTTTATAAAAACACGTCTTGATTGTTCGCTTACCTTGCTTGATGATGAAAAATTTGCTCCGACTAAAAACAGAGATATGCTTGCAGGAGTATTCAATGCGTCAGATGTTGAAGCTCTGGGAATAAGCTCAGATGGTGCAGACTGTTCTGCGGCGTGTGGTCTTTTCGGATATATAAATGATACACAGAAAACCTCTATTTCAAGATTTACAGGAATAGAAATTCGCAGCGGAAATGCATATATGGGGCTTGATTTGAATGCAAGACGAAACCTTGAGCTTACTGAAACTTTACGCAATAAGGAGAAAAAAGGCTCGCTTTTATGGGTGCTTGACAGTACAAAAACATCAATGGGAAAGCGTCTTCTCAAAGCGTATATCGAACAGCCTCTGCTTAGTCCGGCAAGAATAATTGAACGTCTTGACGCTGTTGAAACACTTTGCCGTTACAGCGTAATGCTTATGGAAATAACCGAAATTCTCGATAGTGTATACGACCTTGAACGTCTTATGACCAGGGTAATGTATAAAACAGCAACGCCAAGAGATTTGAAATCACTTTCAGCAACCTCACTCAAGCTTCCTTTGCTTAAGCAGCAGCTTGAAAAGCTTGAAAAATCAAAGCTTCTTGCAAAATACAACAGCGAGATTTCAACACTTGATGAAATTGCACGCCTTGTTGAAAATGCAATTATAGATGAGCCTCCTGTTTCGGTTAAAGACGGAGGTGTAATCAAGGATGGCTTTAATGAAGAGCTTGATAATCTTCGTCATATAATGACTCACGGCAAGGAAATTATAGAAGAAATTGCACAGCGTGAACGTGAATCTACAGGAATTAAAAATCTTAAAGTCGGTTTTAACAGAGTTTTCGGATACTATATTGAGGTAACACGTTCATATTATGACCTTATTCCCGATCACTATATCAGAAAACAGACTCTTGCAAACTGTGAGAGATTTATTACAGAAGAGCTTAAAAATGCGGAAAACAGTATTTTAAGTGCAAAGGATAAGGCTTTGTCGCTTGAAGCGGATATTTTCAATGAAGTAAGAGATTTTCTTGCAACAAAGCTTGAAAGTGTGCAGAAAACTGCAGCTGCTGTTGCGGCGGTAGACGTACTTTGTTCATTTGCTTCAACGGCAATAAAAAATCAGTATGTAAAGCCTGATATCGCAATGGATGGTGTAATTGATATCAGAGCAGGAAGACATCCTGTTGTAGAGCTAATGCTCGGAGATGAAGTATTTGTTCCGAATGATACCTACATAGATAAGAAGTCTAACAGAATGTCGATTATAACAGGTCCTAATATGTCGGGTAAATCAACATATATGCGTCAGACAGCCATTATAACCTTAATGGCACAGATAGGCTCGTTTGTACCGGCAAATTCAGCGAAAATATCGGTTGTGGATAAAATATTCACAAGAGTAGGTGCTTCAGACGACCTTACCGCAGGTCAGAGTACATTTATGGTGGAAATGAGCGAGGTGTCCGATATACTTAAAAATGCTACTCCCGACAGCCTTGTAATCCTCGATGAAGTCGGACGAGGAACTTCAACCTTTGATGGTGTAAGTATTGCCAGAGCTGTTGCAGAGCATATATGCACCTCTAAAAAGCTTGGCTGTAAAACATTATTTGCAACACATTATCATGAATTAATTGAGCTTGAAAAAACTCTTGATGGAGTTAAGAATTACAGTATTGCCGTTAAAAAACACGGCGATTCAATCCGCTTTTTGAGAAGAATTGTAAGCGGAGGCGTAGACGAAAGCTATGGTGTGGATGTTGCAAAGCTTGCAGGACTTCCTGCAAAGGTGGTAAATCGTGCCAGAGAGCTTCTCGCTGAAATGGAGATAAAGCATAGTGCAGAGAAATCTGAAAATGATAACGGAGGCTTTGAGCAGATAAGCTTTGAATCTGTAAACAGAGAATCAGCACTTAATATGCTCGAAAGAACGAATATAGATGAGCTTACTGACAGTGAATGCAGAGAGCTTCTTAGGGACATGGCATCAATGCTCGGATAAAAGGAGAATTATTATGATTAAATGTACTACACAGACCATGATGGAAATTCCTTTTAAGGTTGGCAGCGATTTCGGCAATCAAAAGGAAAAAATAGAAGGTCTGCTTAATGTGCTCAGCAGATGTTCCGAATTCAAAGGAGTGACTTCGCTGTGAGATATTTCTGCACAAAAGACGAGCTTCACGGAAGTGACTGCCACGAGCTTTTTTCGGGCAAATGGGACGGCAGAGCTTTTGACGAGCACGGAAGCTTCACGCTTCTCGAAATCTGAATTTAAAGAGGTGAATGACAGTGGCAGTGATAAACGTACTCAGTAAGGAAATCTCGGAGCTTATTGCGGCAGGTGAGGTAATAGAACGTCCTGCATCGGTAATAAAGGAGCTTGTTGAAAATTCAATAGATGCAGGTGCAAGACATATAACAGTTGAAATAAAAAACGGCGGAACTATATTTATGCGTATAACCGATGACGGCTGCGGAATATCCTGTGAGGACGTTGCAACAGCCTTTCTCCGTCATGCAACAAGTAAAATAAATGTAAAAAACGATCTTGATAATATATGCACGTTGGGATTCAGAGGTGAGGCACTTGCTTCTGTTGCCGCTGTAGCAAAGGTAGAGCTGATGACAAAGCGTAAAGAGGATGAATATGGCACTTGTTATCATATCGAGGGAAGCGTTGAGAAATCATGCGAGCAAAGCGGCTGTCCTGATGGCACAACAATAATTATCAGAGATTTATTCTATAATGTTCCGGTACGCCGTAAGTTTATGAAAAAAGATGTAACAGAAGCAAATGCAGTAAGTCAGATAATGCAGAAAATTGCTCTTTCACATCCCGAGATATCATTCAAGCTTATAAGAGATAACAGAATGGAATTTAATACAGGCGGCGACGGTGAACTTTATTCAGCGATTTATTCCGTTTTCGGACGTGATTTTGCACGTGACCTTATTGAGGTTGATTATGATTATGAGGGCATAAAGGTTGAGGGATATGTAATTAAGCCGCTTTACGCAAAATCAAACAGAACTTTTCAGAATTTTTTTGTAAATAAACGTTATGTCAAGTCAAAGCTTTGTTCCTCAGCACTTGAAAATGCATATGAAAATATGCTTATGACAGGAAAATTTCCTGCATGTGTTCTTATGCTTGATGTAATACCGAGTGAAATTGACGTTAATATTCACCCTGCAAAAGCGGAAATCAGATTTACAAACGAAAAGAAGATTACTGATGCAATTTATTTTGCAACAAAGAATGCATTGATGAATAACGGTTTGATTTATGAATTTCAAATGAAAAATCGTGTTGACTGGACTTCTATGCGTGTGGAAGAGCCTCAGGAGGAATTCGTTCAGCAGGAGATGATTTTTACTCCCGTTGAAAAAATTGAGGAAGAAGAAATAAAAATTGAAATTCATGACAGGGAAATCGCAGAAAAAGAGTCCGAGCCGAAATTCGAAACGATATCTGAAAGATGTTCCGCAATTGAAAAAGCTGAGAAAGAAACTGCGACTCAGCAAGCAGAAGCGTTTGCACCTGTAAATGAAGAATCTAAATCAGATGTGGCAGTTGAAAATCTTAACGAATATAAATATATAAAGACAGCGTCTTTTTCAAAGGTGGCAGAGCAGATTGCTGAGCCGTTGCAAAAGCCTCAGCCTGAAAAAAGCAAGCTCAGGGTTATTGGTGAAGCATTTAAGAATTATATTATGGCTGAAGTTGATGACAGCGTTATAATGATTGATAAGCATGCGGCACATGAGAGAATAATTTTTGAACGTCTTAAAAGTCAGAACTGTACTCAGTATCGTCAGATGCTTATGACCGAAAGAAAAACGCTTCTTTCTTCTGTAGAGTTTGATGCGCTTGTTTCAAATCAGGAAAGACTTGCACAAATGGGATTTTCATTTGATTTTTCACAAAGTCCGTATGTTATAACAACAGCAATACCTGTATTTTTCAAGGAGCTTGACCTTGATGAAGTGATACCGGAAATTGCTGAAAATCTTGTTATGGGCAAGCAGAATCCGCAAACTCATACATTTGATGATATTTTGCACACATTAGCTTGTAAATCTGCCATAAAGGCGAATGACAAAAATGATATAAGAGAGCTTCAGAGCCTTGCTGAGCAGGTATATTTTGATGAAAATATACGTCATTGTCCTCATGGCAGACCTGTAATGTTCACTCTTACAAAGGGGAATATAGAAAGGCAGTTTAAAAGAACATAAGCGGAGGTGTTTGCGCTGGATAATAATATAAAAAAACCTTTTGTACTTGCAGTTGTCGGTCCTACTGCTTCAGGAAAAACCGCAATGGGAATACGACTTGCAAAGGAGCTTGACGGAGAAATAATATCTGCGGATTCAATGCAGATTTATAAGGGTATGGATATTGCAACAGCAAAGCCTACTGCTGATGAAATGCAGGGAATACCTCATCATCTTATAGATTTTCTTGCTCGTAACGAAGCATTCAGCGTAGCTGATTATGTATCACTTGCGAATGAGAAGATAACTGATATTATTTCAAGAGGAAAACTTCCGATTATTGTCGGCGGAACAGGTCTTTATATTTCATCACTTCTCGATAATATAAAATTTTCCGAAAGCAGAAATGATGAAAGCTATAGAAAAGAATTGACAGAATATGCTCAAAAATACGGTAATGAGGCACTTCATGCCAGGCTTGCGGAAATAGATAAAGAGGGTGCGGAGGAAATTCATCCGAATAACGTCGTAAGAGTTATCAGAGCACTTGAAATATGCCGTTTTACAGGTAAAAAGTTCAGCGAGGTAAAGCTTGAGGGACGTCAGACAGAGCCAAAATATGATTCGATAATACTCGGTCTTACATACAGCGACAGACAAATGCTTTATGACAGAATAAATAAGCGTGTTGATATAATGGTTGAAAACGGGCTTGTAGAGGAATCAAGAAAGGTATGGAGCGAAAGCGGACTTAAAACTGCGTCAAATGCAATCGGTTATAAAGAGCTTATTCCTTACTTTGAAAATAAGGCGTGTCTGGAAGAATGTATAGATAAAATTAAGCAGGAAACAAGACACTATGCCAAACGTCAGCTTACGTGGTTTAGACGAAATGAGCAAATTTGGTGGATTCTGTTAGATGAAATTGATAAAACTGAAAAAATTTTAGAAAAATGTAAAAAATATATAGCCAATCGTGAAAAAATGTGATATAATATATAATGTGTTTTTATAATTATGAATGTTGTACAAATTTATAATTTGAAATAAGCACTTTTTATTAAAAATAAAAAGATGTATATGTCGGCGAAGAAAAACAATTGCCGATATATAAAAGGAACGGAGAATGTGTATGAACAAAACAATGAATTTACAGGACGTATTTCTGAATCAGTGCAGAAAAGAAAAGATTGCGGTAACAATATTCCTTACAAACGGATTTCAGTTTAAGGGTGTTGTAAAGGGCTTTGACAGCTATGTTGTAATTCTCGATTGCGAAGGAAAACAACAGCTTGTTTATAAGCACGCAATTTCAACAATAGTTCCTGCAAAGGCAATATCAATTCTTGACGCTTCTGAAAAATTAGATTAAGCGGTGATTGAATGAAAACATTTGAAGAGGTTCTTAATGCATTAGGCGAAAAAATCCTTTTTGTATGCAGCTTGTTTCATAAGTTACTGAAAAGACTTGTTGTAGTTGCGCTTGTTGTTGTGATTTTTTTCAGCGTTAGAGCTTATTTCAAAAATGATGTTGAAGATAACTATACAACTGAAAGTGCACTTACAAGCCATGCAATTTCTTCAACAAAGTTTAACGGTGTCTTTATCAGAGATGAAGAGATAGTAAGCTTTGACGGAAACGGTGCTGTAAGCTATAACATTGAAGATGGCGGACGTCTTGGAAACGGTTCGGTAATTGCTGAGATTTATGCTTCTGATTCGCAGATTCTTGTAAATCGTCGTATTGAAGAGCTGAGCAAAGAGCTTGAACTGCTACAGAGAATACAAAATCCGGGAACGTCTGACTCTGCACAGCCTGCAAGTATAGCGTCGCTTATAGAAGACAGCTATCGTAATTCAGCTTATATGCGTGAATTGGGCGATTTTGAAGACTTTGAAACAGAAAAAGAAAATATGCTTGTAAATCTGAGTACATATCAGATTATTGTAGATTCTTCAGTTGACTTTTCACAGCGTATATCAGAGATTAATTCCGAAATAAGTAATCTTAAAACTTCCGTAACTCTGCCGAATAATGTCGTTACTTCCGATCGTTCAGCTTATTTTGTAAGTTATGCTGACGGTTATGAGGAATTACTGAAAAAATCAGAGATAGATTCACTTACAGTTGAGATGCTTGAAGGTGTAAGTGATAAAAAACTTGATAATAATACTATTATCGGTAAGCTTATTAATGGTTATGACTGGTATATTGCGGGTGTCATCGACAATACAAAGAAAAATTATGAAATCGGTGACAGCGTTCAGCTTAAATTCGAATCATGTCCGGATAAGTTCAGCGGAAAGATAATTGAACTTAAAAATTCAGAAAATCCGCAGAAAACAATAATCATTGTTTCATGCAACGAGTTTAATTACGACCTCGTTCAGCACAGAAGTGAACGTGTTGAGATTATTGACGGCGAATATAATGGATTGAAGGTTTCGAGAGAGGCTATCAGATTTAAGAACATTACCGAAACAGTTACCGATGAAGAGGGTATTGAAACAGAAGTAACCACAAATTATAAAGGTGTTTATATAATTCAGGGCGAACAGGTTGTCTTTAAAAAGCTTGATGTAATTTATGAAGGCAATAATTATGTTTTGTCAGCTGAAAAGAACGATAAAAAATATCTTTCACTTTATGATGAAATAATTGTCAAGGGGGTTGACGCTGATGGAAAATAAATTCGGTTTCATTGACG
The DNA here is from genome assembly GCA_015066925.1 of Ruminococcus sp. Classification (GTDB taxonomy): domain Bacteria; phylum Bacillota; class Clostridia; order Oscillospirales; family Ruminococcaceae; genus Ruminococcus. The sequence goes on along the minus strand of SVNL01000022.1, from coordinate 9,680 downwards.
AAAATCTCAAGCGTATAAATTATAATCTGAATGAAGCAGCTGCAAAATATCGCAGGTCTGATGAAAAAATAAGCCTTATGGCTGTCACTAAGACCGTCGCTCCCGAATATGTGAATTACGCCGTTTCAAAAGGCGTAAAGCTTCTCGGTGAAAACAGAGTTCAGGAATTTCAGTCGAAAAAGGATTTTTACGATAAAAGTGCAAAGGTTCATTTTATCGGTCATCTTCAGACCAATAAGGTGAAATATATAATAGATTCGGTTGAGATGATTCAGTCGGTTGATAGTATGAAGCTTGCTCTGGAAATCAACAGACTTTCCGAAAAATCATCGAAGATTACAGATGTTCTTTGCGAGATTAATATCGGCGGCGAAGAAAGTAAAGACGGTATAAGCAGAGATGAGGCAAAGGAACTCGTTTATCGTATGTCTGAGCTTAAAAATATCAGAGTGTGTGGTCTTATGACTATTCCTCCGCCGTTTGAAAGCGAAAAATTTCTTTACGAAATGCAGACGCTGTATAACGAGATTTCAGCTGAAAATATAGAAAATGTAAATATGAATGTTTTGTCGATGGGAATGTCAAATGATTACGAAACTGCTATTAAATATGGTTCGACACTCGTAAGAATAGGTACGGGACTTTTCGGCAATCGAATATAAAAAAATAAATTCGTTCGTGGTTTCCGCAAAGAAGCGGACGAAAAAATAAAAATGTTGCGGAGAATGGAGAACAATATGAAAATTTTTGAAAACATTAAGGAATTTTTCTTTTCAGCAGATGAGGAATACGGTGATCAGAATGATGCACCTATCCGCCATGATAAAATGGGAGATTTTGATGAGCTTCCTGTCGGAGAAAGAAGAAATAAGGTAGTTAATATTCAGACAACAGCTCAGCTTCAGGTTGTTCTTGTAAAGCCTGAGGTTTTCACAGATGCAAAGCAGATTGCAGATCACCTTATTTCAAAGAAAACTGTTGTGCTTAACCTTGAAACAGCTTCTCCTGAAAATAAGAGAAGAATTATTGACTTCCTTGTAGGTGTTGCTTACGCAAATGGCGGCAGTCTTAAACCTGTTGCAAATTTAACATATATTATTACACCATATAACGTTGGATTTATCGGTGAGGATCTCGTTGGAGAGCTTGAAAATAACGGCGTTATAATCTAATGAAATCTGAAAACTCTGAGGACAAGCTTCTTATAGCTAAAACAGAAGATTTGTTTTCTGTATGCAATAGAAACTTCGTTCCCGCTTCTTCATACTTTCTGGATGAAAGACAATGCTTTATAGCAGAAAGCGTTTGTCGTAAGCAAAGCGGTCTTTATTACGGCTTCTGGGGTGGATATGAAAATGCAAAGCGCAAGATTCTTTGCGTATATAACGAGTATTTCAATGATACCTGGAAAGAAGAAATCGGACTGAAATGTCTTACGTTCAGATATCGAAAAGAAGATAAGCTTACACACAGAGATTTTCTCGGTTCGCTTATGGCTATGCGTTTAAAACGAGAAACAATAGGCGATATTATTATTGCAGAAGGTATGGCTCAGGTTTTTGCTGATGAAATAGCTGCAAAGCATATTATGGCAGAGCTTTGCAAGATTGGCAGAATCGGAGTTAGTATATACGATGATTTGCCGTTTGAGCTTGAACCGGTTCAGGAATATACCGAAATAAGCGGTACCGTTTCTTCATTGAGGCTTGACAGCGTGCTAAGCCTTAGTATCCGACAAAGCAGAGAAAAATCTGCAATGTTGATTAAATCATCAGGGGTTTCGCTTAATTTTATTCAGGTATATTCAGCTTCGAAAGAGCTTAAATGCGGTGATGTTTTTTCTGTAAGGGGTTATGGAAAATTTATTTTGAGTGATGTGACAGGGATATCTAAAAAAGGACGAATACACATTACTGTTCAGAAATATAAATAATGAGGTGAGTACATCAAATGATTACTGCAAAGGATATCAGAAACAAAAGATTTGAAAAGGCTGCTTTCGGTTATAAGCAGGAGGAAATCGACGAATTTCTTTCTCAGCTTGAAAGTGAGCTTAATGAAATGGACGAGGAACGTGCGGACATAAACAATAAAATACAGATACTCGCAGACAAGGTTCGTGAGTATATGAAGGATGAGGAAGCACTTAAAGACGCACTTCTCGGTGCTCAGAAGCAGGGCCACAGAGTAATTGCAGAGGCTAATGAAAAGGCAGAGGCAATTATCGCTGAAGCAAAGGCTAAGGCTGATGCTATGGTTGAAGAAGCTACAAAACAGCACGAAGCCAATATGGAAAAGAACAGACTCGAAATCGAGCGTGAAAAAGAAGCACTTATTGTTGCTCAGAAACAGGTATCAGACTTCAAGAAGAGTCTGTTTGATATGTATAAGAGCCACCTTGAGCTCATTTCATCAATGCCTGAAACATTTGAAGAGGCAGATGAGAATTCTGCTGATGAAAATGAAGATAAAGCTGAAAAAGTTGCAGTTGCAGCAGATCCATTTGCTTCATCACAGTTTTCAGCAAGAAATGTGAAGAATGCATATGAATCACGTTTCGGTGACCTTAAATTCGGTCAGAATACGGAAGAATAATTTTAATTCTGTAAAAAACAGTCAAAATCTTATCGTGCAATAAAGCAGAAATACTGTTATGTTGCCGTAAGCTTAAAATACGTCGAAAGGAGGATTCTTCATAATATTTTAGTGAAGAATCAAATCAGAAATGGCACAGGACTATAATTCAACCCTTAATTTACCGGTTACGGATTTTCCAATGAGAGGAAATCTTCCAAAAAGAGAGCCTGAAATTCTCCAGAAATGGGAAGAAGACAGACTTTATTACAAAATGATTGAAAAAAATCAGGGTAAGCCGTCATATATACTTCACGACGGACCTCCGTATGCTAATGGTGAAATTCACCTCGGTACGGCACTTAATAAAACTCTTAAGGACTTTATAGTAAAGTATAAGAATATGACAGGTTACTGTGCTCCTTATGTTCCGGGCTGGGATACACACGGTCTTCCTATTGAACTTAAGGCAATGAAAGCTATCGGCGTTGAAAATGGCGCAATTCCGCCTGTTGAACTCAGAAAGCATTGTCGTGACTTTGCTATGACTCATGTTAAAAATCAGATGAATCAGTTCAAGCGTCTTGGTACACTTGGCGATTATGATGATCCTTACCTCACACTTAAAAATGATTATGAAGCACGTCAGATTGAAGTGTTTGGTAAAATGGCTAAAGAAGGATATATGTATAAGGGCCTCAAGCCTGTTTACTGGTGTCCTGACTGTAATACTGCTCTTGCAGAAGCCGAAATTGAATATTCAAATGACCCATGTCATTCAATTTATGTAAAATTCAATGTTACAGATGATAAGGGAATTTTCACTGCTATGGGGCTTGACCTCTCTAAAGTGTATTTTGTTATCTGGACAACTACTACATGGACAATTCCCGGTAACCTTGCTATTTGTCTTGGACCTGATTATGATTACACTCTCGTTCAGGTAGGCGATGAATACTATGTAATGGCTAACGAACTTGTTAAGTCAACAATGGAATCAGCAGGAATTACTGAATATACAACAACAGGTCTTTTCAGAGGTTCTGAGCTTGAACATATCAAGACAAAGCATCCTCTCTATGACAGACTTTCTCCAATTATTGTCGGTGACCACGTTACACTTGAAAGCGGTACAGGCTGTGTTCATACAGCTCCCGGTTATGGTGTTGAGGACTTTGAAGTATGTAAGAATTACGACGATATCGGAATTCTCGTTTGTGTTGACGCAAAGGGTAAGCAGACTGCTGAAGCAGGCGAATTTGAAGGTATGGATACCGATACCGCAAATAAAGCGATTGCTAAGAAGCTTGAAGAGCTTGGTGCACTTCTTGCAATTCAGAAAATCGTTCACCAGTATCCACACTGCTGGAGATGTCACAGCCCGATTATTTATCGTGCAACAGAACAGTGGTTCTGTTCTGTAAACGGATTCAAGGACGAGGCAATTAAGGCTATCGAAACAGTAAAGTGGATTCCTGCATGGGGCGAAGACAGAATTAAGGGAATGGTTCGTGACAGAAGTGACTGGTGTATTTCACGTCAGAGAACATGGGGCGTACCGATTCCGATTGTATATTGTAAGGACTGTGGAAAGCCAATTGTTACAGATGAAACAATCAGTGCAATTTCTGCATTATTCAAGGCAGAGGGTGCTGATGCTTGGTGGACTAAGGACGCTTCAGAATTTATCCCTGCAAGCGTAAAATGTGAATGTGGCTGTGGCGAATTCACAAAGGAATATGACATTATGGACGTATGGTTCGACAGTGGTGTATCACATACTGCTGTTATGGAACAGCATGACGGTCTTACATGGCCTGCTGACCTTTATCTTGAAGGTGCAGACCAGTACAGAGGCTGGTTCCAGTCATCACTTCTTACATCAGTAGTATATAAGGGCTCATCACCGTATAAGTCAGTATGTACACACGGCTGGGTAGTTGACGGTGAGGGTAAAACCATGCATAAATCACTTGGCAATGGTATTGCTCCTAATGAAATCACCGACGTTTATGGTGCAGATATTTTAAGACTCTGGGTTGCTTCTTCTGATTACCATTCTGATATCAGAATTTCTCAGGCAATTATCAAGCAGCTTTCAGAAGCATATAAGAAAATCAGAAATACAGCAAGATTTATTCTTGGTAACCTCGGAAACGGTAAGGGCTTTAATCCTGATACAGACTGTGTTTCAGATGATAAGCTCACAGAGCTTGATAAATGGGCATTAATGCGTCTTGACGCTCTTATTGATAAGGTTCATGATGGTTATACTTCATTTGACTTCCATATTGCATTCCATGCAATTCACAATTTCTGTGTAACAGATATGTCTAACTTCTACCTTGACATTATCAAGGACAGACTTTACTGTGAAAAGGAAGATTCAGAAATCAGACGTGCTTGTCAGACAGTAATGTACCGTATTTTAAGTGCGGTTGCAAGACTTGCTGCACCGATTATTTCATTCACAGCAGAAGAAATCTGGACATATATGCCTCATACTTCAGCTGATGATAAGGAAAGCATTTTCCTTAATCAGATGCCTGAAAAGTCAGGACTTGATTTCTCAGATGAATTTATCGCTAAATGGGACTTTATCTATTCATCAAGAGAAGCTGTAAACAAGGTTCTTGAAGAAAAGAGAAACGAAAAGCTTATCGGTAAATCACTTGAAGCTAATATAGTATTCCATTGCGGTGAGGGACTTTACGATAAATACAGCTCACTTGCTGATGAACTCAGAGATATACTTATCGTATCAGGTGTTTCTGTTGAGAAAGACGGAAACGATGAAACACCTGAAATCCAGGTAGTAAAGGCTGAGGGCGAAAAGTGTGAACGTTGCTGGGCATATTCAAATACAGTAGGCTCAGACAGTGAGCATCCAACACTTTGTGCAAGATGTGCAGCCGTAGTTAAATAAAGATATATTATAGTCAGCCTGCTAAAAAACGAGCAGGCTGTGCTTGTTGAAAGGAAGAAAATGTGGTTATTGTATCAATTATTCTTGGGATAATAATGATTGCCCTTGATCAGCTGGTAAAATACTTGACAGTCACTTCGTTAAAACCAAAAGGTTCAATAGATTTTCTTCATATCGGAAAGTTTGATATTATGGACTTGACATACGTTGAAAATGATGGTGCTATTTTTGGTAGTATGTCAGGTCAAAGATGGTTTCTTATAGGTTTTCCGCTTCTTATCATTGCAGCGGGAATATTTGTGCTGATAAAGTATCGTAAACGTTCAAAGCTTTTGAACGTGGCAGTTTTTCTGTTTGTTATCGGTGGAATAGGAAACCTTATAGACAGAATAAGAGTCGGATATGTAATAGATATGTTCGACCTGCAGCTTTTTGAATTTGCGGTTTTCAATGTGGCAGATATATATGTTACAGTAGCAATGTTTCTTTTAATTTTTTACGCATTTTTCATTGACCCAAAAATCGAAAAGAAGATTAAAGCTGCAGAAGAGGTAAAAGATGAGTGAAAAATCGGTAATAGAGGTTTTACAGGAAGAAGTAGGTCAAAGAGCAGATAAACTTATTACGGAGAAAATCACTGATTTAACACGCTCTGCAGTTCAGGGACTTATTGAAAAAGGAAAAATAACAGTATCGGGGAAAAATATAAGCAAGAACTATAAGGTTAAAAACGGAGATATAATCGAAGTTGAAATTCCGGAACCCGAAATACTTGACGTAAAGGCAGAGGCAATTCCTCTTGATATAGTTTATGAGGATAATGATTTGCTTGTTGTAAATAAACCTAAAGGTATGGTTGTACATCCTGCTCACGGAAATTATACAGGTACGCTTGTAAATGCTCTTATGCATCATTGCAAAGGAAGCCTTTCGGGGATTAATGGTGTAATTCGTCCTGGAATTGTCCATAGAATTGATAAGAATACAAGCGGACTTCTTATAGTTGCAAAGAATGATGTTTCTCACGTTAAGCTGTCGGAACAGATAAAAGTACACAGCTTTACAAGAGAATATGAGGCAATCGCAGTAGGCTCATTCAAGGATACGCAGGGAACAATTGATGCACCGATAGGCAGACATCATACAGACCGCAAAAAAATGTGTGTAACTGAAAAAAATTCAAAAAATGCAGTAACACATTATTCTGTAATAAAGCAATACGGTGGATTTGCACATCTCAGGCTCAGACTTGAAACGGGAAGAACTCATCAGATACGAGTTCATCTTTCATATATCGGACACCATATTCTCGGAGATGATGTCTACGGCAAGGCGTATAAAGGTCTTGAGGGACAATGCCTTCATGCAAGAAAAATAGGCTTTATTCATCCTACAACTGAGAAGTATATAGAGTTTGAAAGTGATTTGCCTGAGTATTTTGAAAGTATTTTGAGAAAAATAGGAAAAATGTAATATGTTTGAAGATATTTCAAAGGTTGTTCTTGTTACCGATATGGACGGAACGCTTTTAAACAGCAAAAAAGAAGTAACACCAAAAGATAGGGCGGCTATTGAACGCTTTATGCAGCTCGGAGGAAAGTTCACTGTCGCAACAGGAAGAACTATTCAGTCATTTTCCGCATTTTATGACTTGCTGGATTTAAGATTTCCTGTTATAATGTTTAATGGTTCTATTATTTATGATAAATTATCTGACAGCGTTTTATATTCAGAAAGCCTGCCTGAGTCAGCAAGAGAATATACAATGCAGATTATGCGTGAAATGCCTGATATTGGCGGTGAAGTTCTGAAAACCCATGAAACCTTTGTTTTCAGTAACAATGAATATGAAAAGCGGCATATTGAAATCTGCAAGGTTATTCCTGTTTACAGCAGGCTTGAGGATATTAAGGGCGATGACTGGCAGAAGGTTTTATTTGCAATGGCTCCAGAAAAAATTCCAGAGCTTATGGAGCTTGTAAGCAGAAAAAAATATGACGGAGTGTGCTTTGTCAAATCTGCTGACATATTCTTTGAAATGATTAAAGACGGAATTACTAAAGGCTCTGCACTTAAAAAGTATCGTGAGCTTGATGAATTCAAGGGATATACTTTTGTTGCCGCAGGTGACTATAATAATGATATCGAAATGCTCATAGAAGCAGATCTGGGCGCTGCTCCTGCCAATGCACAGCCTGAGGTTAAGGCTGCGGCAGATATAGTACTGAAAAACACCTGTGATGAAGGTGCTATTGCTGAGCTGATTGATATAATTATAGAAAAATGTAAAATAGGATAATATTATTATCCTTTAATAAATCAGGAGGTTATTATGGACGTAACAGTAAAGAAAAATCTTATGAAAACAGCCTGTAAGGTTAGAATGGGTGTCATTGAAGGAACTTTCAATGCAAAGTCAGGACATCCCGGTGGCTCACTTTCAATCTCAGACTTATTAACATATTTATATTTTGCAAAGTTAAATGTAGACCCGAAAAATCCTGAATTTGAGGATAGGGACAGATTTGTTCTTTCAAAGGGACATACTGCACCTGCACTTTATTCAGTACTTGCTCAGAGAGGATTTTTTCCTGAGGAAGAGCTTAAAAGTCTGCGTCATATAGATGCACTTTTACAGGGACATCCTTGTATTCATATTCCGGGTGTTGATATGTCAAGCGGTTCACTCGGACAGGGTATTTCAGCAGCTTGCGGTATGGCATTATCAGGTAAACTTTCATCAAAGGATTATAAGGTTTATACAGTTCTCGGTGATGGTGAAATTGAAGAAGGTCAAGTATGGGAAGCAGCAATGTTTGCGGCTCATTACGGACTTGACAACCTCGTTGCAATCGTAGACAATAATGGATTGCAGATTGACGGTAAAATCACAGAGGTATGTTCACCTGAACCTATTACAGATAAATTTGCAGCATTCGGCTGGCATGTTATAACAATGGATGCACATGATTTTGATGATATTGAAAGAGCTTTTGATGAAGCAGAAAAAATCAGCGGAAAGCCTGTTGCTATAATTCAGAAGAGTGTAAAGGGCAAGGGCGTTTCATTTATGGAAAATCAGGTGTCATGGCATGGTACAGCGCCTAATAAGGAGCAGTATGATACAGCAATGGCAGAGCTCAGTCAGCAGTTAAAGGAATTGGAGGACTAAGAATATGGCAGATATGATTAAAAAGGCAACAAGAGAAAGCTATGGAGAAGCTCTTGTTGAGCTTGCGGATAAATATGAAAATATGGTAGTTCTTGACGCTGACCTTGCAGCAGCAACTAAAACAGGTATGTTCAAGAAAGCATATCCGGACAGATTTTTTGACTGTGGAATTGCAGAAGCAAATATGATGGGTGTTGCGGCAGGTCTTGCGGCAACAGGAAAAATTCCATTTGCAAGTACATTCGCAATGTTTGCGGCCGGCAGAGCTTATGAGATAGTAAGAAACTCAATCGGTTATCCACATCTTAATGTAAAAATCGGTGCTACGCATGCAGGTATTTCTGTTGGTGAGGACGGCGCTACACATCAGTGTAATGAAGATATTGCTCTTATGAGAACTATTCCGGGAATGACAATAATCAATCCTGCGGATGATGTTGAAGCTAAGGCAGCAGTTAAAGCGGCAATTGAAATTGACGGACCTGTATATCTTCGTTTCGGACGTCTTGCTGCACCTGTATTCAATGATGCCGATACATACAAATTTGAGCTTGGCAAGGGTGTTACATTAAAGGACGGCTCAGATGTAACAATTGTTGCAACAGGATTAATGGTTTCAGAAGCAATTGAAGCTGCAAAACAGCTCGAAGCTGACGGAATTTCAGCAAGAGTAATTAACATCCACACAATCAAGCCACTTGATAAAGAGCTTATATGCAAGTGTGCAAAGGAAACAGGAGTTATTGTAACTGTTGAAGAGCATAGCGTAATAGGCGGACTTGGCTCAGCAGTTGCAGATGCTGTAACAGAATGCTGTCCTGTTCCTGTAATCAAGATTGGTGTAAATGATGAATTTGGTTGCTCAGGTCCAGCTGTAGACCTTCTTAAGAAGTTCGGACTTTGTGCATCAAACATAGTTGAAAAGACAAAGGAAGCTGTTAAGCTTAAATAACATAAAAACGTCTGCTGATAAATAATCGGCAGACGTTATAATTTTATGCAGAAAAA
>SVNL01000100.1 GCA_015066925.1 Ruminococcus sp. | reverse complement strand
TATTAGGTTATTCTTTTAGAATATGTCCTTTTTACTCTTTATATGCCGTCTTATGAGGACTATAATTATAGTCGCAAGACAGGCAACGAGAAAAATAGGAACAAGCCATTTATTTGTTGTTTCATCATCTGCCGATTTCATTTCTGTCCACAAATCCTGCATAAGCTTATTGGCTTCATCGGATAAATTTACAAAAACAGTGGTGCGGTTTGCGATAAGCTCTTCGTCAGGATAAGATATCGGGTCATTTTTAACCTCTTCATCAAGCATATCAAAAGCCGCCGAATGAGGAGTTGAATAGCAGATATAATCAATATTTGCAAAAGCAATATCAGGCTCGCACATAAAATTGATATACATTTCAGCAGCTTCCTTCTGCTTAGAGCTTTTGGGTATACACATTGCGTCTACAAAAAGATTTGTTCCGCTTTTTGGTACGACAAAATTAAGCGAATCATTTTCTTCCATAATCGTAAGAGCGTCACCCGCATAATAAGGAGCTATAAGAGCATCACCTGCTCCCATTTTATCAAAAATTTCGTCCATTACATATCCCTGAACGACTTTTTTCTGCTTTTTAAGCTTTTCTGCGGCTGCTGCAAGCTCGTCGGGATTTTCAGTATTCAAAGAATATCCAAGGAGTATCTCTGCAATAGCAAATGCGTCACGAGGATTATCAAACATAAGAATCTGATCGGCATATTCCTCGTTCCAAAGCAAATCCCAATCAATATCCTCTTCATTTATATCAACAACAGTTTCGTCATATATGATGCCGACTGTTCCCCATGTATAAGGTACCGAATATTCATTTTCAGGATCGTAATCCATATTGCGGAAGTTATCCATAATATAGCTGAAATTCGGAATATTCTCAAAATCAAGCTTTTGTATAAGCTTTTCTTTTATCATCTTGCTTATCATATAATCCGACGGAATTATTATGTCATAAGACGCTCCGCCACCTTTAAGCTTTGCATAAAGCTCTTCATTTGTAGCGAAGTTCGTATAATTGACCTTAATTCCCGTAAGCTTTTCAAATTCAGCGTTTACATCAAGCGTTCCCTCATCTGCACCTGTAGAGATATATTCTCCCCAGTTATAAACATTGATTGAAATATCCTTCCCTTTAAAGCGTGTATAATAATCGGGGTCGGAAACTGTAAGAGTCTGAACATAAGCCTCATCCTCTTCCTCGTGGCTTTCCTTTGAAGACGAACAGCCTCCAAGCATTCCCAGAGTTATTACAGAAAATGTAATGAGCGTAAAAATTCTTTTTTTCATATTCACGCCCCCTTATATTCCGAATTTTTCTTTGCCTGTTTTGTTTCAATAATATTCTTCACTATAAGAATTATCACAACAACAACAAATATAATCGTTGAAAGAGCATTTATTTCAGGCGAAATCTTTCTTCTTGTCATAGAATAAATAGTTATAGGCAAAGTCTGTGAGGTCGAGCCGCTTGTAAAATAACTGATAACAAAGTCATCAAGCGAATATGTAAACGCCATAAGAAATCCACTTATAACTCCGGGCATAATCTCGGGCAGAATAACCTTTTTGAATGCTTGAAAAGGACTGCAGCCCAAATCCTGAGCCGCTTCAAACAAATGAGGATCCATCTGCTTGAACTTAGGCATAATATTTAAGATTACATAAGGAACATCAAATGTTATATGTGCAATAAGAAGTGTTACAAATCCAAATTCCAGATTCATTCTTGCCGCAAAGAAAACAAACAGAAGCATAAGCGATACACCTGTCACGATTTCAGGATTAATAATAGGCATATTCGTCACGTTCATTACCGCAGCTTTAGGAACCTTTTTCATGCTGTTAATTCCTATAGCCGCAAGAGTACCTAAAATTGTAGAAACAATACTTGCGATAATTGCAATTATAATAGTATTAATGAGCGAAGTTATAATAATCTTATTGTTAAACAGTCTGATATACCAATCAAGCGTAAAGCCACTGAATACCGAACGGCTTTTTGTTTCATTGAAAGAAAAAACAATCAGTACGAAAATAGGAACATACAGAAAAAGGAGTATAAGCGCCATATAGATTTTTCCGAGTTTTTTCATATATACGCCTCCTTATATCAATACCTGGTCATCAGGACTGAACTGATTCATTACAGTCATAATAACAAGAATGATAACCATAAGCACAAGGGCAATTGCCGCCCCAAGATGAGGATTATAAGAATTTCCGAGGAACTGCATTTCAATAAGGTCGCCTATAAGCAGATTTGAACCACCGCCAAGCATTCTTGAAATAATAAATGTTGATATTGCAGGAACGAAAACCATAGTAATTCCCGATGTAATTCCGGGCAGACTAAGCGGAACAATTACTTTGAAAAGCACTCCACCGGGATTGCAGCCCAAATCCTTTGCCGCTTCAATAACACTTTTATCAATTTTTGCCATTACAGAATAAAGCGGCAAAATCATAAACGGAAGATAATTATATACCATTCCAAGCACCACAGCGCCGGATGTATTGATAAGCTTATAAGGACCAAGCCCCACCATTCCAAGAAGATGATTTATAATACCATTATTTCCGAGAAGAGTCATCCATGCATAAGTACGAAGCAAAAAGTTCATCCACATAGGAAGCATTACAAGCATAAGCATAGTCCCCTGTTTATGCTTTTCCATTCTCGAAAGAATAAACGCTATCGGATATGCAAGCACAAGACATATTGCCGTTGCAATAAGAGCAAGCCATATCGAATGAACAAAAATATTCGCATACTGTCCGACGTCGGAAATATTCTTTATTGTAAAACCACCATCTTCATTTGTAAATGCAAAAACCGCAACCATTATAATAGGTACGAGTATAAATATAACCATCCATACAAGATACGGCACAGATAATATTTTCAGCTGTTTCATATTTATTCCTCCGATTTCTTCATAATATGAATATCAAACGGATCAAAATCCATACCTATCATAGCACCCACAGGCTCTGCCTTTGTAGAGTGGATAATCCATTTATGGTCAACACCGTCAACAGTCATCTCGTAATGAACACCTTTAAAAACAACCGATTCAACTATTCCCGTAAGCTTTGCGTTATCAGGCGATACCACCTTTACATCTTCAGGACGTATTACTACATCAACAGTTTCATTAGGATCAAAACCCTTATCGACACATTTAAATCTTCTTCCTGTAAATTCAACTACGCAATCCTCAGGCATACAGCCGTTTACTATATTGCTTTCACCGATAAAGTCTGCAACGAACGCATTTAAAGGCTCATTGTATATATCTGTCGGAGAACCAATCTGCTGAATTACACCGTTATTCATAACAACTACAGTATCAGACATTGTAAGTGCTTCCTCCTGGTCGTGAGTTACATATACAAATGTCAGTTCAAGTGCCTGCTGAATTTTTCTAAGCTCTGTCTGCATTTCCTTTCTGAGCTTTAAGTCAAGTGCACCGAGTGGCTCGTCAAGAAGAAGCACCTTCGGATGATTTACAAGTGCTCTTGCAATTGCAACTCGCTGCTGCTGACCGCCTGAAAGACGGTTTACAGAACGTTTTTCAAATCCTTTGAGATTTACAAGCTCAAGCATTTCTCCAACACGCTTTACAATTTCTTTCTCCGAAACCTTTTTAACTCTTAAACCAAATGCTATGTTTTCATATACGTTCAGGTGAGGAAAAAGTGCATATCTCTGAAACACCGTATTTACATTTCTTTTATGTGGAGGAAGCCCGTTTATACGCTTGCCGTCAAAATACACATCTCCGCTTGTAGGCTCTAAAAATCCTCCTATTATTCTTAAAGTAGTAGTTTTTCCGCATCCCGATGGCCCGAGAAACGTTACAAACTCCTTATCCTTTATGTCAAGACTTATATTTTTAAGTATTCTTTCCCCGTCCTCAAAATCAACTACAAGATTTTTCAGGCTGACTATATTTTCCATCCGAAACATCCCTTTCATCTTCATTTTAATAAATCTGCATATATGTAATCAACGTCAAAATAAATTCGACTTTGACAATAAAAAATTAATTCAAAGCACTCTATAAATACTCAAAACGACAAACAGCATACTTCGGAAATTTGCCGTTTGCTATAATTAATGTCTGCTCAACAACTTAAAA
>SVNL01000099.1 GCA_015066925.1 Ruminococcus sp. | reverse complement strand
TCAGCGTGCCTGTATCTGCCGCAGTATGATTAATAATCCTAAAATGATTTTTGCCGACGAGCCGACAGGTGCACTCAACCGCACCTCCTCCGATGAAGTTATGGAGGAGCTTGCAAAGCTCAACAACAACGGAACAACGATAATGCTGGTTACTCATGATGTAAAGGTTGCCGCTAAATGCACAAGAGTTTTGTACATAGTTGACGGAAACATAAAAGGAGAGTATAATTTAGATAATTACAAAAACACTTCTCAGACAAGAGAACGTGAACGTGCACTGAATAACTGGCTTATGGAAATGGGCTGGTAATACTTCATTGGAGGCATTATTATGGACACAGACAATCTGCAGAAAAAATTTCATCTCATAAGTTTTACAGTCAGAATGCTTATAATCGGATTTCTGATATTCTGTGCAGTGCAGATGTTTGCGTTCCATATAATCAATGATGATACTATACAGCCTGACAGTTCAGGCTTTTACGGTCACAACTACTGCGGGACATTTTTTATTGATATAACACGAGATAATTCTTTTGTTGATGAGGAAAGCTATCTCAATGCGCTTCAGCCTGCCGATTTCCCTACTCTTCAGGATATATTGCTTAACTCTGCACTGGTGGTAACGGTGCTTTCTCTGCTGATTTTTCTTCACCGTGCCGACAAGAAGACCATACATAAAAAACGTACAGCATGGCTTCTGTTGCTTTCAGGCGGATTGTATGCGATAGTAAACACCATTACTGAAATAAAAACGTTTACCGTACAATCAGACAGCTTCAAAGGAATTATGGCTACACAAACCTATTATCCACAGCTTTATGCTGTTTACGGAATACCACTCCTGATTATTGCTTACGGACTTGTTTTGCTTTATTATGAGCAGACTTCCAGTGGCAAAAGCGTTGCACCTGTACAACATTCACTTAAAATATGCACATGGGTAACAGGGATTTCCGCCTTTGGATTTATGATGTGGAGATTTGCTGTGCGCTGTTACGAATTGTTAAGTGAGAATAACGCACGCCTGCCATTCTATTCGGTATTCCTTGACCTGCCGAAATCGGAATGTATTTCTGACAGTGCTTATGCTAAGATGCTTGTGTTCAGATTAATTAAGGATTTGCCCGTGTTTATAGCTTCTGTAATCGCTGTAATTGCTGTGATGAAGCTTATGTGTTCTGCCGCAAATGGACGTATAAACACAATCGAAAACCGCCGCAGGCTAAAAATTGCGGCACTTGCGCTGGCGATTTCCTCCGTTATATTCAATCTTCTCGGATTAATCGAGGTTAATATGCTCAATGAGAATTTTACAGGTATTTACGGTGATGTGACCTATACCATAGGCATACGCTCGGGCTGTGAACCGATGCTGTACGCATTTCTTTTAATTGCTATTGAAATCTATATTCAGGCGATACCACAAACTGAAAAAGCGGGTAATACTTATGACTGATATTCTTATTATTGAAGATAACAAAGAACTTGCCGATCTGCTGTGTGATTTTCTGCGTGCAGAGAATTACACGGTATCGGTTGCAGAAACAGGCGAAAAAGCCTTGTTGCTGTATGAAAAATACGGGGCAAGGCTTGTTGTGCTTGATATAATGCTGCCGGGAATAGACGGCTTTGCAGTATGCAAAAAAATTCGTGAGGAAAGCAATACTCCTATACTCATAGTAAGCGCAAAAACCGAAAAAGAGGACAAACTTAACGGATTTGTCCTAGGTGCTGACGATTATATCGAAAAGCCCTACGATATTGATATAATGCTTGCAAAAATTGCAGGAATATTTAAACGCAGATACGCTCTTGACGAGGTTATCTGCGGTGATATAAAAATAAACAAAGTGCGCCGTACTGTTTGCAAAAATGACGTACAGATTGAAATGACAGCAAAAGAATTTGATTTACTGGTGCTGCTTATTGAAAATATGGGCAAGACTCTCACAAAGGAATATCTGTTCAATCAGATCTGGGGAAGCGACAGTTTTTCGGAGCAACAGACATTAACGGTACATATAAAGTGGCTTCGTCAAAAAATTGAAGATGACCCGAAAAATCCAAAGCACATCCAGACAGTATGGGGAGTAGGCTACAAATATGAAAGCATTTAACAGAATTTCTGTAATTGTTTCAGCACTGATAATTGCAGTTTTTGCAGCTGCAAATATGCTGTTGCTGACGGACAATTCCGAAAGCGGAAGACCTTACCATGTAGAAATATCGAGGCTTGTCCGTGAAATTGAAAACAACAATATCGCCGATATTTCTGAATGTGAATTTGTAACGAATATTACGGAATATGGCGAGAATTTCTACAACTCCGACAGCGACTACGTTATCCGTGAAGTAAACGACAAACTGTACCGCTTTGATTACACGATCGACAGCAATAAAGAAAAGTCTGAAACAGTATTTGTTGTAAACGTAATTCTTGGCATAATGTCTGCGGCAATCATTGCAGTTATGCTGTATGTAAGGTTTAAAATTCTTTCCCCCTTTGAGAAGCTGACCGATATTCCCTACGAGCTTTCAAAAGGCAACCTTACCACACCTGTAAAGGAAACGAAAAATAGATTTTTCGGACGTTTTATATGGGGAGTGGATGTACTCCGTGAAAATATGGAACAGCAGAAAGAACGAGAATTAAATCTGCAAAGGGAAAAGAAAATGCTTCTGCTCTCTCTTTCACACGACATTAAAACGCCGTTATCTGCAATAAAACTTTATTCAAAAGCACTATCCAAGGGGCTTTATACAAATACTGAAA
Source organism: Ruminococcus sp. (assembly GCA_015066925.1). Taxonomy (GTDB): domain Bacteria; phylum Bacillota; class Clostridia; order Oscillospirales; family Ruminococcaceae; genus Ruminococcus. Next base: position 1,443 of record SVNL01000099.1, on the reverse strand, counting down.
AGCAGTCGGAAATTGCAGAAAGTATCAATACAAAAGCTGATGAAATTGAAGGTTATGTTTCAGAAATCATCACTGCTTCAAGAGAGGATTTTTTAAGCTTTGAAGTAGATATGGGCGAGTTTTATCTGTCGGAACTCGTGAATAGAATCAGGATTTACTATATCGAAAAGCTGTCACTGATAAAAACAGATTTCACAGTCGGTGAGTATATTGATTGTCTGATAAGTGGCGACCTTGACCGAAGCATTGAAGTTGTGCAGAATATTATAGAGAATGCCATAAAATACGGTGATGGTAAGGAAATTTCCATAGGCTTCTCCGAAGAGGATGGGTGTATTCTTGTTGCTGTGAAGAATAGTGGATGTACACTTCCCGATACGGATTTGCCGCACATCTTTGAAAGCTTCTGGAGAGGCACAAACGCCGAAAATCAGAAAGGCAGCGGTCTGGGACTTTATATCTGCCGCCAGCTTATGCACAAGATGAATGGTGAGGTGTTCGCACAGATTAAGGACAGAGATATGTGCGTTACGGCAGTGTTCTGTAAGGTGTGAAAATAGTTATCTGTACACGCACATACTCTATGATATTTCTTGTGGAGAAAATATAATAACGCATATGTACAAAAGAATTGTTATCCCCTTTCAAATCAGCTCCATCATAATTTCGGAAGTGAGATTTGAGATTTCGGAATACTTGCGTACTATTCCGATAAACTGAGCCATATCAGCGTTCTTCTGTTCACTCGCTTTGATATACTGAGATAATTCAGGAATAATCTGTCGAAGTTTTTTTGCTCAATTTCATAATTCTTAGACATCATCTCAAAACGTTCATCAGAAATCTTGGATGCCTGAAGCCGTTGACATTTAGAAACTATCGCAATTATTGATTGGTAATTAATTTTACAATATGTTATAATATAATTCGTCTAAAGGTATAGGGAAATATAATATTCTAAATAGTTTTCCCCACTTGCTGACAAGTAATTTAATAACAGGAGTAAAACAAATGAACAAAAAACTTACAAAAACCGCAGCATTTACTATGTCAATCTGCATGATGGTTTCTGCCGTTCCTACAACTATGGTCGCATTGGCAGCTGACACTTATCCGGGGGACAATGCAGTAAATGGATATCGGGCACGTTATACCGCTTCAAACGGCACAAATGTCTATGTTGACTGTGTACGTGACAACAACAGTCAGGTATGGCTCACTGACAAAAATATACGTGTGATACAAGATGCAGAAACAATCATACAAGATGTAGGAACAAGCATACAAGATGTAGGAACAAGCGTAGAAATGATCATATTCCCTGCAGACAAAAATCCTCTGAGGAAAGACTCTTCAACCTGGGATACGAAGGCTCAGATACTGCACAATACCGAAAAGGTCTATAACATCTACAAAAACACGCTTGGTCATAAAAATTACGAT
>SVNL01000098.1 GCA_015066925.1 Ruminococcus sp. | reverse complement strand
CCTTTTTTGCGTGAAAAAACATCTAAGCTTACTTCCTCGCCCGGTGTTTATATTATGAAAAATAAAGAGGGAGCTATCATTTATATCGGTAAGGCTAAAAATCTTAAAAACAGAGTTACAAGCTATTTTCGTGAAAATCCCGATCATACTCCTAAAGTAGCGGCTATGGTAGCAAACGTATTCGACTATGATTTTATAGTTACCGACAGCGAATACGAAGCACTTCTTCTTGAATGCAGTCTGATTAAACAGCATAAACCCAAATATAATATTCTCCTTAAAGACGATAAGGGTTACCACTATATACGCATTTCAAATGATGCTTATCCGCGTATTACAGCCGAAAAAAATACACTTTCAGACGGTGAATATCTTGGACCGTATACAAGCGGCTTTGTTACAAAGGAAACTGTCAATGAAGTAAATAAAGTATTTATGCTTCCTACCTGTCACAAGCGTTTTCCTCAGGATTTCCGTAAAGGCAGACCTTGCCTTAATTTTCATATAAAACAATGTATGGGACTTTGCAGAGGAAAAATTTCATCATCAGAGTATTCACAGGTAATTAAAAATGCTGTTGACTTTATTAAAAACGGAAGCAGTCGGTCGGTTGAACGTATGGAAGCAGAAATGCTTCAAGCTTCTGAAAATCTGGATTTTGAACGAGCTGCTGCTTTGCGTGACAGAATTAATGCTGTCAAGAAAGCGGCGGAAAAACAGAAAATTATAAACTGTAATCTTACCGAAGCCGATGTTGTTGCAGGTGTTGCTTCTTCTGACGGCATATGCATTTCTGTTCTTATGTACAGAGCAGGAAAGCTTTTTGATAAATCGGCTTTCAATATAACAAGTATTGATAATGAAGATGTTTACTCAGCTTTTCTGAAACAATTCTATCACACAAAAAATGATATTCCACCCATTATTCTTATTGAAAATGAACCGGATGACAAAGAGCTTATTGAAGAAATGCTGAAATCTCTTTCAGGACATAAAGTAAAGCTGTGGGCGGCTCAGCGTGGACAGTATTATGAGCTTATAAAGCTTGCTAAAAACAACAGCTCCGAATACATTGCTATAAACGGAAATCATACCGGAAAAGATGTAATTGCTCTGGAAGAACTCGGAAAAGCCCTTGGACTTGCTAAACCGCCTCAGTATATCGAGGCTTATGATATTTCAAATCTTTCATCAGAATCTATGGTTGCGGGCATGGTCGTTTTTGAAAATGGAAATCCACTGAAAAAAGCCTATAAACGCTTTAATATAAAGGAACTAAGTCTTCAGAATGACTACGGAAGTATGCAGGAGGTTCTGCGGAGACGACTTGTAAAAATAGGTTCTCCCGATGTCGATGAATTTTTTGCAAGAAAACCTGACCTTATTCTGCTCGACGGCGGAAAAGGTCATGTAAACAGTGTTGCTCCTATTCTGTCACAGCTTGGACTTACGGATATTGCTCTTTTTGGTATGGTCAAGGATAACAAACACCGTACCCGTGCTATTGCTACAGGTGACAGAGAAATTCAGCTCTCAGGTTTTAAATCCGCTTTTATGCTTCTTACTCGCATTCAGGACGAGGTTCACCGTTACAGCGTAAGCTTTATGCACTCTAAACACAAAAAGAAAACCTATTACTCAGAATTTACGTCTATAAAAGGTATCGGCGAGAAAAAAGCTGCTAAGCTTATGACTGTGTTTAAAACAAAGGAAAACCTTAAAAACGCTTCGCCACAATCTCTTGCAAAAGCTATCGGTATAAATATAGATACCGCTAATGAACTTTATCGGCTTATTCAGGAGATAAAATAGCAGTTTTTACTTGACATTTGCGAAAAAAAATGTCATAATTATCATATAAATTGAAAATGAGAGGAAGGTCTTAAATGTTTAAAAAAATAACAAGCGGAATTATCTCCGCTGCTATGCTTCTTACAGCTGTCGGAAGCCCCGTAAAGCTTTCAACTGACGCTGCTTTTGAGGCGGATTATGCAGAAGCTCTGCAAAAATCACTCTTCTTCTACGAGTGTCAACAGGCAGGTCCGCTTCCTGAATGGAACAGAGTTGAATGGCGTGCAGACTCTACAATGATCGACGAAATCAAGGGCGGCTGGTACGACGCCGGCGACCATGTAAAATTCAACATGCCAATGGCTTATTCAGCTTCAATGCTTGCATGGGGTCTTTATCAGTATCCTGAAGGTATTGAAAAAAGCGGTGAAATGACAAATTACGTCAATAACCTTGAATTTGTTCTTGATTATCTTGCTGATTGTGACCTGGGTGATGAGGTTGTATTCCAGGTTGGTAACGGTACTGTTGACCATACATGGTGGGGACCTGCTGAGCTTTATCAGTATGGTATGGAGGACGCAGGTACTTCATATGCCAGCGCACGTCAGACGTATAAAGCTTCAAAGGGCTGCTCGGCTGTTTTCGGTGGAATGGCTGCTGCTCTTGCTGCAGGCTATTGTGCTCTTGACGGAAGAATTGACGATGCAAAGCGTAAGGATTATCTCGCTCATGCCGAAAACATCTTCAAACTCGCATCAACATCTCCGGGCAATGATGTGTATGCTGACAGTAATGCTTCAAACTTCTATCGTTCAAGTCATTTCTATGACGAGCTTTTCTATTCAGCAAACTGGCTCTATATGGCAACAGGCGATGAGTCATACCTTGAGCTGGCTGAAAGCTATATTCCTCACCTCGATAAAGAGCTTGGACAGGATTGTCTGAAATATACATGGTGTATGTGTTGGGATGACGTTATGCAGGGAGCTATGCTTCTTTATGCTATCAATACCAAGGATTCAACATATATCAACCATGTAAAGAAACACGTTGATTATTTAACACACGATGTAATAAAGGTTGATGGTCAGCTCGCATATATCGACAGCTGGGGATGTGCAAGATATGCTCAGGCTGCCGCTTTTATTACAGCTGTTGCTACTGATACAATTCTTGCTGATACTGATACATCAGACTACGTTAATTTCTATGAAGACCAGATTAACTATGTTCTTGGCGACAACCCTACAGGTCAGAGCTTTGTTGTAGGCTATGGCGATAAGCCTGCTCACAATGCTCACCACAGAACTGCTCATGCTTCTTGGAAAAATGACATTTATATGCCTGTTCAGAACAGACACATTCTTTACGGTGCTCTCGTAGGTGGTCCTTCACAAGACGGCGGATATGAGGACGACAGAAATAACTACATCAATAATGAGGTTGCTACTGACTACAACGCTGGCTTTACAGCTATTCTCTGTAAAATGCTTGATAAATACGGCGGAACCTCTGATCATTCATTCCCACCAAAGGAAGTCCATGACGCCCCTGAATTCTACGTTGAAGCTCTTACAAAGGGCAGTGATTCAAGCGGTATTACAATAAGCTTTAAGCTTACTAACCACTCTGCATGGCCTGCAAGACTTCAGGATAATATTTCAACTCGTTACTATATGGATTTAAGCGAAGTTATTGAAGCAGGTCATAATCCTGAAGACCTCGTTATACGCTGTGACCGTGACCAGTCTGCTATGTATGCATCAAGCGGCGTTAAAAGTGCTGAAATTTCAAAGCCTATCAAATATGACGGAAATATTTACTATATAGAAATTAATCTTCCTGACGGACGTGCTGTACTTCCTGTTTCAGAGGGTATGCAGCAGTGTGAAATCCTCCTTGCTTTAGTTATGCCTAACTATGGCAGTGGCTGGGATTCATCAAATGACCCGTCATATAAAGACCTTGCAAGCGGCAAAACAACTACCGACGAAAACGGTGCTGTAAAGGGTATTATTTCACCATATATCCCTGTTTATGTAGACGGCGAGCTTTATTACGGCTATGAGCCTGATGGAACTTACAAGGACGGTCTTGGTTCAACAGGCAACATTGATACTCCTCCTGTTACAACAACACCAGTTCCAACAACAACTACTACCGTAGTTACTACAACAAAGCAGGTTGTTACTACAACAACTACTACCGTTTCATCAACAGATGATATCTATTACGGTGACGTAAACTGTAACAATAATGTTGATATTGCAGACGTTGTTCTTGCAAAATGTTATCTTATCAATAGCGAAAATTATTCAATTACACCTCAGGGCATGCTTAATGCAGATGTTCATGGCACTTCAAATGGTGTAAATGTTCAAGACGTTATTGCTATTCAGAAACATATTCTCAAATTAATTGACACACTCCCTGTAAAATAAATAATAAAAAGGTATCCGCCCAATAACCTTCCACCCTATCCAAAGAAGTCCAAATAGACTAAACTAGAAGTATCTAATGAAGTCTAAGAGGAG
>SVNL01000097.1 GCA_015066925.1 Ruminococcus sp. | reverse complement strand
AAGTATGACTAAGGTTAATATAGGGATTATAAGCGAAAGAACTGCTGCAAGATAAATGAAGCTTAATTTGAATTCGGCAGTTCTTGCGGCATTTTCCCACCATGGATAGATGACAGGTTTTTTTGCAGCAACACAGCTGCTTATATTTTTTATTGCTTTAAGGCGTTTATCAAATGAAAATCTATTTGTGTTTTTTACTATTACGGTATTTTCAATGTAAGAATCAAGAGCTTTTTTAAAGGCTTTATAAGAGAAATCCTTTACAGGTTCCGGAAGTATAGCTTCATAACAGCTTATATCGGAATATTTATCTCCTGTAACAGCTGTTGCACCATCATATGAGATATATATTCTCGGAGTATCACCGTAATTTTTTATTTCAGATTTGCTTTTTGGTCTTTCGATTACACCTGAAACGTAAAAGTCAATATCATTTACAGTAAGGCTCATACCTGCAACATCAGAAGAACCAAAGAGCAGCCATGCGGTATTGTCATCAATAACAGCATAATCCTGCGTAATGTCATTGTCTGCGAAAAAAGCACCATCTATAAGCTTGAAATTATGGAGCATGAAAAAATCTCCGTTTACAGCGTTTATTTCACATTCTTTATTGCCAAGTACAGTACCTTTAGCCGAAAGCTTTCCTATTCTGCTGTAATATGAATCATACCAGCAACGGCTATTATCCTTTGGTTTTATCGAAGCATTTGAAATTTCCTCTGAAATAATGCTTCTTACCATTTCAAGCGAATCGGTTGTAAATTCAGCATCGCTGCTGAAAAAGGCACTTAGCTGTGAATGTGACATACTGCTTTTATAAGCTGTCCATTTTTCAGCAGAGAACTGAGTTTTCTGTGATGAAGATAATATATGTGCTGAAATGAAAAATGAAATTGATAAAATCAGCGATAATATATTTAAAGCTGTTATGACTGCGGTACGGGAACGGATTTTTTTAAGAATCATATACCCTCACCTTAATCCTTTGTTCTTACCTGGTCACCCGGTTTTATAGGCTTGCTTGAATTTGCAATAAGATGATCGCCGCTGTTTATAAGACCTGATACAGCACTTGAAACGTCATCAGAAGCAAGGACCTCAACTGTTACACGCTCTGCATAATATCTGTTGCCCAGAGGTGTGTTTTTTGAATTAAGAACAAGAACGAATTTACCGTTGCTGTCCTCGTAGACTGCATTTTTTGGAACAATTGTATCATATTTAGAAGTACCGCATGGAATAGAAAGATTTATATTCTGACCTGATTCAACATTTCCTGTAACATTAAAAACGAGAAGCTTGCCTTTTGACTCTGTATCGTTTTTAATTTCAGTCAGAACAGCGGATAAATCTCCTGACCAGTTATTAATGATGTCAGCTTCTGTACCAACTTTTAATTTTTTGGTTTTTTCAGCTTCAGCAGAAATTTTAAGTGTGTATCCTTCGGAAGAAATATCTATAGTTGCAAGCGGAGTTTCAGGCAGAGTTGTTTCGCCTGCTTTAATATTAACTTCGCTGATAATTCCTGAATACGGAGAAGTAATTTCTACTGTACCTGATTTTTCTTTAAGCTTTTCAACAAGCTCTTTTTGCTTATCAAGAGCTTCTTTTTTACTATTGAGATTAAGGCTTTCGATTTGCTGTTCTACCATATCGGTTTTCTTTGTTTCATCAAGAGAAATGATTATTTCTTCCAGTTCACGCTGCTTTTCGGTAATAAGTGTTTCTATTTCCTCAGGAGATAATTCGGTATATGAAGCTATTTTATTTTCAAGCTCACTACTTTCGGCAGTAAGAGAAGCTACGCTTTTTTCAAGCTCTGTAATCTTATTTGCGAAGGTCTGTCTTGTGTTTGATTTTTTTGAAGAAAGAGAATCAAGCAATGTAGTATACTCTGTTAAAGCTGTTGAATAAGCTGTTTCGGCATCTGTGATTTCGTTTGGGTTTGCATTATTTTTTTTCAGAACGTTAAGCTGTTCTTCAAGTTCAAGTTTTTTTGTTTCTACTGAATCAATTTCATTTTTTAGCTTTATGAAGTCACCTGAATACTCATGTGATAATGAGAGAAAATCTTCGGTATCAATAGCGATAATATATTCCTGATATTTTGTAAGCTCTGATGAATCAGAATTCAGCTTTACAGTAACATCAGCAAGTCTTTCCTTTGATTTTTTTAACTCATCAGCTTGTGTAACTGCATTTTGCTTGCGCGTAATAAGATTTTGCAGGTCTTCTTTGGTTATTTTAATTTTTAGATTTTCAGCTGCGTATGTATTTGGTACGGTAAGAAGAGCAGTATTATATTCAAGCTCAAGAGTTGCAAGAAGGTCTTCAGCTTCTTTAAGCTCAGGAGAATCTTCAGCGCTTAAAACGAAAAGCACATCGCCTTTTTCAACTGACTTACCGCTTTTGATATTTACCGTATCAACTTTTTTATTTTCGTTTACGATTACTTCATAATACTGATTTGCCTCAATAATACCACTGCCTCTGAATTTTTCGGTCAGAGAGCCTGATTTGCATACTTCCGTTGCAACCTCTGGAAGAGATTTATTTAAAATTGTATTTGAGAAGAAAGTAAAAATAAGCAGTATTATAAGAAAAATAATAAGTAAAGTTTTAATTGTTTCTCTTTTTTTTCTGTGGGAATCAGCTTCATTTTCATTAATATTTATTTTATTTTCATTCATAGCAATTACTCCTTAACCTTTAATTCCACCTGAATAGGTTATACCTTCAACGAGATAATCCTCGCCATACAGGAACATAAGCAGACTTGGTATCATATAAATTACAGCTACTGCAAAAGCAAGCCCTATATCGCCTTTATTGATTTCGGAGAGGAATACTGAAAGCGGATGCATATCTGAATCTTCCATCATAATAAGAGGCTGCTCTACCATATTCCAATAGTCGATAAATACAAGCAAACCTACTGAAAAAAGAGGTCCCTTGCAAAGTGGCAGACATATATTCCATAAAATCTGCCATTCGCTTGCACCGTCAAGCTTTGCGGCTTCGATATAAGCACTTGGAATACGCTTCATAACTTTTGTAAGCAGGAATACGCTGAATGGCGAAAAAATTCCGGGAAGAATAATTGCCCAGCGAGTATTCAGAAGTCCGAATTTATCGGCAACAAGAAAGTTAGGTACAAGTGTGACCTGATAAGGCATAAGCATAAGAATTATGTAAGAAAAGAAAATTACTTCTTTAAGCTTTCCTGATGACCTTGAAAAGCCGTATGATGCGAAAACAGCTACGGCAAGCTGGAAAAGTGTTATCGGAACTACGAGTATTACTGAATTCCAGAATTTCAGCAGATATTCGGGGTTTTTAAAAAGCACCGATTTATACTGGTCAAATGTAACCATATCGGGAATAAATTTAAGATTAAGCTTTTCTGAAATATAAGTTTTTTCGTCACCTGTCAAATTATCAATCATTATGCCGTAATTTGCAGTAATTTCCTTAGATGTCATAAATGAGTTTGCAAAAGTAAGAACTGTGGGAAGTATAAACAGAAAAGCGATAAATCCGATTATAACAGCAGCTGAAAATCGTGTTAAGTTTTTACGAGTATTTTTTTTATATTTCATTCTTCAACATCCTCCCCGAATTTATTTTCGGCAATAAAGAGGATACCGATAATAATAATCATAACTATTGAAAATAATACAGCTGCTGCAGAAAGCTTCTGATAATCGAGCGAATGGAATGTATTATTCATAAAATGCTGTATAAGGTACATTTTGTTGTAAGGATAATTACCCGTCAGTAGATAAACCTCTCTGAATATTTTGAATGAATTGATAAGTGAAAGGATTAGTACGAAGAAAATTGTAGGAGATATAAATCTTAATTTAATATGAAAAAATTTATATACGGATGAAGCACCTTCAAGTTCGGCAACTTCAATAATATCCTTTGGAATATTTCCGAGTGCAGCCATAAATAAAATCATATTATATCCGAGATTTTTCCAAAGAAACATTGCGATTATAACGACGTGACCGTAAGGCGATTTGAGCCAGTCAAGAGGCTGTGCACCGAAATGAGCTGAAAGCTCATTAATGGTACCGTTTGAGTGGAAAAGAACCTGCCATACAATTACTACCGAAGCTGTAGGCACCATAAGCGGACAGAGGAAAAATGTACGAAAAAGACTTTTTGCAGGAATATTTTTTTCAAGTATAACCGCCAGAGCAAGTGAAAGTACAAGAGCAAGCGGAACTGCAATAAGTGAAAAAGAAGCAGTATTTTTAACAGCAATAATGAAGGCTTTATTTTGAATAAGAGCTTTAAAATTATCAAGAAATACAAATTCTTTTGCTATCGGATTATTTACGACGGAATAGAAAATAATAATGCCAAATGGTATAACAAAAAATGCGAGTACACCTAATAAACTTGGAGATATGCAAAACCAACTGAA
>SVNL01000096.1 GCA_015066925.1 Ruminococcus sp. | reverse complement strand
TACCTGTTTTTAATTCATCAAACATTTTTGCAATAAAGGTGAATGATATACACATGCCTATTAATGTAATGGCGTTTTCGGCTGAAAAGAGAAATGTATTCCACCTGTTGCCAAGAACTATGTCTATGAACATCGCATAAATAAATGTTAATGAACCAATAAACATCCCTCCTGACGTAGTGATTGCGATGATTTTGCAGATTCTGCAAAACTTGATGAAGTCTTTCTTTTCAATTTCCGATGTTTTTTTGGATTTTCTAATACTTGTTTTCATAAAATAACCTCCATTTTATTTTTAGTGATTAAGATATTATAAGCGCTTATCTTAATAAGAGTATAACATATAAATTTACGTTTGTCAATAGTTATTTTACGATAAACGTTAAAAAGTTGATAATTTACATAATATTTTTTATGTTTGATGCGTGTTGCGCTTGATGTGTTTTCGCTTTTGACAAAGCAGAATCAATGTGATATAATAAAAAGGTATTTGTAAAAATCAATCAGACTTTAAATAAATGAATATATGAAAGGATAAGGAAATGGCAAGAAAAAAAGAAACTCCCAAGCCGAAAAAGGAACACAATGCCTATATCGAAGGCTCCGGTATAGTTGTAAACGAACAGATAGCCGATACACTCAAGAAAAACTATATGCCTTATGCAATGAGCGTTATCATTTCGAGAGCACTTCCTGAAATTGACGGCTTCAAACCTTCGCATAGAAAGCTCCTTTATACTATGTATAAAAACGGACTTCTTCGTGAAGATAAAGAGCGTTCAAAATCCGCAAACGTAGTCGGAGCAACAATGAAGCTTAATCCTCATGGCGACCAGGCAATATATGAAACAATGGTGCGTCTTACAAGAGGCAATGAAGCACTTTTGCATCCGTATGTAGATTCAAAGGGTAACTTCGGCAAAGCTTATTCAAGGGATATGCATTATGCCGCTGCTCGTTATACCGAGGTTAAGCTTGACCCGATATGTAATGAGCTTTTCAGGGATATTGATAAGGAAACTGTTGATTTTGTACCGAATTATGATAACACAATGCAGGAACCAACTCTTCTTCCTGCAACATTTCCATCTGTACTCGTAAATGCTAATGTAGGTATCGCAGTATCAATGGCGAGCAATGTATGCTCATTTAATCTTAAGGAAATATGTGAAACAACTATTTCGCTTATGAAAAATTCTGAACACGATATATTAAGTACGCTTAAAGGACCTGACTTTCCAAGCGGTGGATTTATGTACTATGATGAATCTGAGCTTAATAAAATATATGAAACAGGCAGAGGAAGTATAAAGGTACGTTCAAAGTATAATTATGATAAATCGGCAAATTGTATAGAAGTAACTGAAATTCCATACAGTACAACAGTTGAAGCAATAATAGATAAAATTGTCGATCTTATTAAGCAGGGCAAAATAAGAGAAATTTCGTATATCCGAGATGAAACCGATTTGAACGGACTTAAAATTGCAATTGACCTTAAAAGAGGAACAGACCCTGATAAATTAATGCAGAAGCTCTTCAGACTTACTCCGCTGCAGGATAATTATTCGTGTAATTTTAATATTCTTGTTGCCGGTACTCCAAAAGTAATGGGTGTAAGAGAAATACTTACAGAGTGGACTGCTTTTCGTGAAGAATGTGTTAAGCGCAGAACATATTTTGACCTTACAAAAAAGAAGGAAAAGCTTCATCTGCTTGAAGCTTTGAGCAAAATTCTTCTGGATATAGATAAGGCAATAAGAATTATCAGAGAAACGGAGCAGGAGAGTGATGTTGTTCCGAATCTTATGCTCGGCTTTGGAATAGATGAAATACAGGCAGAATATGTGGCTGAAATAAAACTCAGAAATATTAATAAGCAATACATTCTGCGACGTATTCAGGACGTTGATACACTCAAAAAAGAAATCGAAGAAATGGAAGATATTCTTAGCGATAAGAAGAAAATCCGTAAGATAATAGTAACAGAGCTTGAAAATGTAATAAAATTATACAACAAACCAAGAAAGACACTGTTTTATTATCAGTCTGATATTGAAGATGAGGTCGTAGAGGATGATGTACCTGATTATCCTGTAAATCTTTTTATATCTTCAAGTGGATATTTCAAGAAAATTACTCCTCAGTCATTAAGAATGAGTGGTGAACAGAAGCTTAAAGAGGGCGATTATATCTCTGCAAGCTATGAGGCAACAAATAAAACAGAGCTTATTTTCTTTTCTGATAAATGTCAGGCGTATAAATCAAAGGCAAGTGCATTTGATGATTGTAAAGCAAGTCTTATGGGCGATTATATTCCCGCAAAGCTTAGCTTTGATAACGAAGAAGGACTTAAAGCCATGATTCCTACATCAGATTATGAGGGATATGTTATGTTCTTCTTTGAAAATGGAAAAGCGGCTAAAATTCCGCTTAAAGCGTATGAAACAAAGACAAACCGTAAAAAGCTTGCAAATGCATATTCATCAAAATCACCGCTTGTAAAGATTATGTATCTTACTGAGGATTGTGACATCTTGCTTAGAAGCTCAAAAGGAAATGCACTTTTATTCAATACAGCAATGATACTTCCAAAATCTACAAGAGATTCACAGGGAGTTCAGGTTATGACATTAAGAGCAAAAGCTGTTCTTGAGGGAGTCGAAATTGCCGGAGATAATATATCTGAGCTTGAAAAATACAGATCAAAGAATATACCTGCTGCGGGAAAGCCTGCAAAGGAACTTGGCGACAGCAATCAGCTTAAATTATAAAGGAAAATATCGGAATGAATTTAAAAAAAGAAAAATATTTATGTTGTATTTTTGGAGGAATTATAGGTATTGTTTCATTTATAGCAATTTATGGAATAAAGATTTTAAATCCAACATATGATGAATGGATTTTCAATCAGAACGGCGATATGGTACAGCACCAGATTGGCTGGATGTTTTTCAGAAATTCAGACTGGAGCTTTCCGCTTGGAATTATTGATGGATTATCCGAAACAGAAACCGTAACCTGTGTTGTTACGGATTGTCTGCCGCTTTTTGCGATATTTTTCAAGCTGTTTTCGCCATTATTACCCGAAACGTTTCAATATTTTGGAATATGGGCATTGATTTGTTATATAATGCAAGGTGTTCTTTCAGCTGCTATACTCAGAAAATTGACCTCTAATACGCTTTTTTCACTTGTGGGAACAATTTTCTTTACAACCTTTTCAGCTGTTATTGAAAGATTTTATCATCATGATACGTTAATGGCGCATTGGCTGATATTATTGGCAGTATTTTCGTTTGTGTATCAGAATAGAAAATGGAAATATCGTATAACACCGATTATTATATGGTTGGTTAATGGTATGCTTGCCGTAATGATACATTCTTATTTCCTGCCGATGATATATATGGTTATGCTTGGATATATTATAGTTGATGTGTTTGAAAACAAAAAATATCTCAGACCTGTGACAACATTTTTATCTACAACCGTCTGTTCGGTAGCCACAATGTATGTTATCGGTGGATTTGCAGACAGCGGTTCTATGTCAGGTGGTGGACTGGGAATATTTTCGGCAAATCTTAATGCGTTCTTTAATTCATTCGGAGATTCAAAATTCCTGAAGCCTCTTAATATAACAGGACAGCAAAAAGAGGGGTATGGATATCTTGGACTTGGAGTGATTCTGCTTTGCATTATTGCGATAATGCTGATACTTTATCATACAGAAAATAAAAACGGTAAGCTGACAGAGAATATAAAAGGATTTATAAAAGCACATAAAATAAAAATTACAGCAATAAGCGTGATTATAATTTCTAGCATGTATTTTGCTGTTTTTCCGAGAGTTACTCTTAATGGCAGAGTACTTTATACGATAAATTATCCTGATAAGATTCACGACCTGCTGTCAATATTCAGAGCGTCAGGAAGATTTATCTGGGTTACAGATTATTTTATAATTCTGATTGCACTTTTTATTTTGTCAAGACTAAGAAAATCTGCTCCAAAGACTATAATGTCTGTACTTTTATTCTGCATAGGAGTTCAGCTTCTTGATTTTTCTGAATATATAAAACAGACTCGTAATAAATTTACTACGGATATGACATATTCTCTTTCGTCGGAATTTAAATCATTCAATAGTATTACAGACTCTAAAAAAGAATTTATATTTATTCCACCAAGAAATTCATTAATGCCTCCGCATAAGGATTTATATGAATTTGCATATTATTCTTCTGAAAATGATATGCAAATGAGTACGTTTTATCTTGCAAGAAATGATAACGAGCGTTTGTCCAAGTATATTTCAAATCAGCTTGAGTTGCTTGAAAAGAATGAAATAAATGAAAATGCTGTATATGTATTTTACGATAAAACAATGATTTCAGATAAGCTTGATAATATTGAAACATACGATTTTGAACGATATACTCTTTTAACGGCTAAATAAAAAAACTCCGACAGAATTTCTGTCAGAGTTTTTCTTTAAATA
>SVNL01000021.1 GCA_015066925.1 Ruminococcus sp. | reverse complement strand
AGATAGCTGAAACGATAAAAATTTTTGATAAGGCAACCGCAAGCTATTGTGTTGATGTTAACGACGACGGTTCATTTATAGTTTTATCGTCATATACGGATTTTGTTTTTGAATATGATGAAAGTGGTGTCGTTACAAATTTTGAGGATTATCTTGAAAATGCAGAGCTTAAATTTAAGCTCACAGGCTTTGACAGTTCGATGAATATTATAAGCGAAAACGAGGTTGAGGGGCTTTCTGACTGCTTCAACAAGGAATCATCAATGCTTACGGGAATTTACAGCTATGGCGAAAACTACATAGTAGATTTAGTCAATGGACTTGTTCTCGTATCAAAAAGCGGAGAATTGCTTGATTTCAACAATGATGAAATGAATGGAGTAAGGCTTGGAAAAGACAGTAACGGGGATATACTTTGCACGACATTTCAAGGCGTAGGATATATGGACAACGAAACGCTCAGTCAACCAAGTGAAATTATTAATACAAGTGATACTGCTATGATAAGTTTTTATGAAGGTATTGTAAAAGGGTGTGGTGAATACAAGGCGTTTATGCACTCTCGACAAGGTATTTACGGACTTACGGAAGATAATAAATTTGTTCTTGTTGTTGATTTTGGAAAATCATATATAAAAACAGATGATATTTCAGTATTTGCTTCATGCAAGGACGGAGAATTTATGGCTTACAGTGTAGCTTCAGGAAAAATGAGCGTTTATACTGTGCTTCCTGATGATTATAACCCTGAGCGAAAAATAATTGATGTTGTTAATATTAATAGCGGTAGTTCTGCTATAGCAGATAGGGGAGTGGAATTCAGCCGTATGAATGAAGAATATGAAATATCTATAACAGACCTTGCAAGCTATGATAATGTAAAAAATGATATTTTAAAAGGAGAAGCACCTGATGTTATCGTTTATATGGATTCGGGTATAATGTATCGTTTTGCAAATATGGGTGGCTTGGTGGATCTCAACAAATATATTGACAGCGATATCGGTTTAAACAGGGATGAGCTAATGCCCAATGTGCTTGAAGCCTATGAATATAAAGGCGGATTATACGGATTACCGGAATTATTTAATGTACAGATGTGCCTTGCAAACAGTGATTATATAGGTAAGGAAAATAATATTCTTACTTATGAGCAGTTATATGATTTTTATGAAAAACGTCCTGAAGGGATGTACCTTAGCTATGAGATGTATTTTAATACATCGGCATTTTCGTTTTTCTGCTTGCAAAGCCTTAACAACTGGCTAGACTATAAAAATTATACCTGCAATTTTAATTCTCCTGAATTTGTTGAGCTGCTTGAATTTTGCCGTGACGTTGAGTTGAAAGAAACAGCTTTTGGATACGGTGGAGAGGCTGAAAAAGAATATATGAATGAGATGCTTACGGCTCTGAAAACTAAAAAAGAAATGATTAATTTTAGTGATTGTTTCGGAGTGAGAGGTATAATTAGTGACCTAGGACAAAGCGGACTCGATTACAGCGAAACAACTATTATGAAATATCCGGGCAATTCAAATGTTGGAACGATAAGTGCACAGGATACATATTCAGTTGTTGCAAACGGTGACTGCAATGACGGAGCTTGGGAATTTATAAGCTATTGTCTTTCGGAAGAACAACAAGGAACGTATTCAATTTTTGGCTTCAATACTTTAAATAAAAAATGTTTCGAAACGGCGCTGGATAATTTTACACAAAAAGGTGATACACCTAAAATACATGAGAATGTATATAATGGTGTTAAATATCAATACAGAGGAGATTTAACTCCCGATGAAGTGCAGGAATATTATGATTTTGTGTTAAGCTGTACAAAGCTTGCATATCGTGACAACGGAGTTGATGAAATCTGTTATGATGAATACAACCGCTTTATTGCAGGTGATATAACCGCACAAGAGTGTGCGGCAAATATTCAGAGCCGAATGGAAATAATGCTTAGCGAACAAAGCTGAAAAAACAAAAAAGCTGTACCGAAAAGGTACAGCTTTTTAAGTGTAAGTAATAAATTACTTGAGTTCGATTGTAGCGCCTGCAGCTTCGAGCTTTTCCTTGAGTTCTTCAGCTTCTGCCTTAGCAACGCCTTCCTTAAGAGTCTTAGGAGCGCCTTCAACAACTTCCTTAGCTTCCTTAAGGCCAAGACCAAGAACGTCCTTAACAGCCTTGATAACGCCCATCTTTGAATCACCGAATGAAGCAAGAACAACGTCGAATTCTGTCTTTTCAGCAGCGCCGCCTGCAGCAGCACCGGCAGCTGGAGCAGCAGCGATAGCAGCTGTTACACCAAATTCCTCCTGGATTGCATCAACGAGCTCTGAAAGTTCGAGAACTGAAAGAGTCTTGATGTCTTCAACAAATTTTAAAATCTTTTCTGAAGCCATGATAATAATCTCCTTTAAATAATAATTTAGTTAGGACAAAGTCCCTGATAATGAAATGCAATAGAATTAAGCAGCATCTTCTGCTGACTTCTTGTCTGCAACAGCCTGAACTGTAGCAGCAAGCTTCTGCATAGGTCCCTGCAATGAGCCAACGAGCTGAGCAAGGAGTACATCCTTTGAAGGGATTTTTGAGAGAGCCATAACGCCTGCCTCATCATAAATAGTACCTTCAATGAAACCTGCCTTAAGATTGAACTTGTTATCATTTGCTTCAGCAAACTTACCAAGAATTCTGGCAGGAGCAGTCTGGTCATCAGTTGAAAGAGCGATAGCAGTTGTTCCGTTGAGAACATCGTTAAAGCCGTCCATACCGATGTTGTTGAAAGCGAAACGGAGTAAAGAGTTCTTCTCTACGAAGTAGTTAACTCCGGCTTCACGAAGCTCTTTTCTAAGCTTAGTATCTTCCTCAACAGTGATACCCTTATAGTCAACGAGAACACCTGAAACGGCACCCTTAAGAGTTTCTGTGAGCTGTTCAACCTTAGCCTTCTTAGCTTCAAGAATCTTTTCACTTGGCATTTATAATTCACCTCCGAATAAATGATATCGTATCCGAAAGTGCAATAAAAAACCTTTCCCGACAGAGCGAGAAAGGACAATAAATCTTTATTGACTGATTGCAATTCCTCGGCCGGACTTACAGTAAAAATTACCTGCCTGCTGTCTTTAGAATACGATATAAGCTGCAAGAAAACTCACAACGCTTAAAAGTATAACACATAAAAAACGATTTGTCAATACCTTTTTTCATTTTAATTATGCGGCAGAATTTTCAAATGAGTTTTGAGGATGCAGATAATCCGCTTTTATATGACGTAAAACCGTGTTTTTGCCTGCTTAGCGTGGATTTGAAATGCCGGAAAACGCTGCAAAAAAAGCAATAAGAAACAGAAAATTCGCATAATATCCAAAATCCGACAGTATTCAAGGATAAAATTTTATATACCGAAAAAATGATATTCTCTTGACTTTAAGCGCTGAAAATAGTATTATTAAATAATAAACTATGTATTGAATGATGTTTATATTTAAATGTAAAATCAGGAGGAAGTTTTTATGCTTACAGATATGAACAGTAAATTTCAGAAAGAGGGTCTGACATTTGACGATGTTCTCCTTATACCTGCCGAATCAGACGTAACACCAAACATGATTGAGCTTGATACTCGCCTTGCGGGTAATGTTATGCTCAGAACTCCGATTATGACTGCTGCAATGGATACTGTTACAGGCGCAAGAATGGCTATTTCTATTGCCAGAGAGGGCGGTATCGGTATTATCCACAAGAATATGTCTATCGAACAGCAGGCTGATGAGGTTGATAAGGTTAAGCGTTCAGAAAACGGCGTTATCGTTAATCCATTCTCTTTGACAGAAGACCGTCTTGTTGCTGACGCTGATGCTCTTATGGGTAAGTATAAGATTTCAGGTGTTCCGATTGTTGACGATAAGGGCAAGCTCGTCGGAATTATTACAAACCGTGATATGCGTTTCCTTACTGATTTTAATGCAAGAATTTCTGAGGTTATGACTAAAGATAACCTTATTACAGGTCCTGTTGGTACAAATATGGAACAGGCTCAGGAAATTCTCCGCAAGAATAAAATTGAAAAGCTCCCTATCGTTGACGAAAAGGGTTATCTTAAAGGTCTTATTACAATTAAGGATATCGAAAAGGCTGTACAGTATCCTAATTCTGCAAGAGATGAGAGAGGCAGACTCCTTTGCGGTGCTGCTATCGGCGTAACAGCTAATGTTCTTGACAGAGCAAGAGCTCTTGTTGAGGCTCAGGTTGACGTTCTCGTTCTTGACTCAGCTCATGGTCACAGTGCAAATATTGTTAAGTGCCTTAAAATGGTTAAAGAAGCATTCCCTGATACTCCTGTTATTGCAGGTAATATTGCTACTGCTGAAGCAGCTGAAACTCTTATTGCAGCAGGTGCTGATGCTCTTAAAGTTGGTATCGGACCGGGTTCAATCTGTACAACACGTGTTGTTGCAGGTATCGGTGTTCCTCAGGTTACAGCTGTTTATGATGTTGCATGTGTAGCTCAGAAATACAATATCCCTGTTATTGCAGACGGCGGTATCAAGTATTCAGGCGATATCGTTAAGGCTCTTGCGGCAGGCGCTAACGTTGTAATGCTCGGTTCACTCCTTGCAGGCTGTGAAGAAGCTCCGGGTGAAACAGAGCTTTTCCAGGGCAGACGCTTCAAGGTTTACAGAGGTATGGGAAGTCTTGGTGCTATGGCTTGCGGTTCAACAGACAGATATTTCCAGGAAGGTGCAAAGAAGCTTGTTCCTGAAGGTGTTGAAGGTCGTGTGCCATGTAAAGGCCATGTTGCTGATACGATATTCCAGCTTGTCGGAGGTATCCGTTCAGGTATGGGTTACTGTGGCTGTAAGGATATTCCTACACTCCACGAAAAGGCTAAGTTTGTAAGAATTACAGGTGCAGGTCTGAAGGAAAGCCATCCTCACGATATTTATATTACAAAGGAAGCTCCTAACTATCAGACACAGCTTTAATAGTGTGATATAATGCGTTTTAACGTACTTATGGAATATATTTATTTCCCATAAATACAGAATTTTTATAGAATTCAGTTATGTTGTATTTATTACAGCGAGTTCGAAACCATCCTCGCTTAGACTTTTTAATTCAAATATCGGTATGATTGATGTTTGAATTAAAGTCTTAAATCAAAACTAAGGAGAAAAATTTAATATGAGAAGAAATGATAAGGTGTTATCTATTACACAGGGTGCATTGATTGCAGCATCTTATGTTGTTCTTACGCATTTTGCCAATATGATTGGGCTTGCAAGCGGTGCAGTGCAGGTAAGATTATCTGAGGTGATTACTGTTTTGCCTTATTTTACACCGGTTGCTGTTCCGGGATTGTTTGTTGGCTGTCTTATTGCCAATATTACAACCGGCTGTGCAATATGGGACGTTGTTTTCGGAAGTATTGCGACATTAATTGGTGCGATTGGAACTCGTCTTTTGCATAAACACAATATGTTTTTGGCAGTAATTCCACCTGTTTTATCAAATACGCTTATTGTGCCGTTTGTAATTTCTTATGTTTACGGAACTGATTGGGCGATACCTTATCTTATGCTTACTGTCGCTTTGGGAGAAATAATCTCCTGCGGTATTCTTGGAAGTGTATTTATGTATACTCTTAAAAAGAAAGAAAATGCAATAAAATGGGCAGGCAGAAGCAGATAATTTCATAGATTTCAAAAAAATAATTCATAACGGACTATCGGAAAAAATCCCGATAGTCCGTTGTTTTTTGCTTGGTTGTTTTGAAAAACGAAAAATAATTATCGAAAAACAATAAAAAACTATTGACAAATAATAAAACGCGTGCTATAATGAAATCAACAAATGAAAGGGGCGTAAATTTTATGTGGTCAAAAACTAAATCATTATTTCTTTCAAGAGTTCTTACAGGTGCAATGATAGGGTTGCTGTGTCTTTTATCGTTTTTCATACCAACCATTGCGGAATGGTATGAATTGGTTTCTAACGATAACGGTATACTCGGCGAAAAGGATGTATTTATTCCGATGTGCGTGATACTCTATCTGGTTGAGATAGTAGCGCTGAATGCAATGAAGGAGCTTCTCGTTCTTCTTGGAAACATTAATAAAGGCGAAGTATTTATTGAGAGAAACACAGGTTGTCTGAGAGCAATATCATGGATGTGTATGCTTGTTGGCTTATTGATGACTATTCTTTCGTTATGGCGCAGTATATTCATATTCGTAGGTTTTTTCAGCGTAATGTTCGGTCTTATAATGAGAGTCCTGAAAAATGTTTTTGAAAAAGCAGTAGAAATTAAATCCGAAAACGATTTCACTATTTAACGGAGGGATGATTTTATGCCGATAATTGTTAATCTTGATGTAATGATGGCAAAGCGTAAAATGTCATCGAATGAGCTTGCGGAAAAAATTGAAATCACACCTGCAAATCTTTCTGTACTGAAAACAGGCAAAGCAAAAGCAATAAGATTTTCAACGCTTGAAAAAATATGTGAGGTGCTTGATTGTCAGCCGGGGGATATTCTGGAGTGGAGCAATGAAAAATAGGAAAAACTATATAATTGCGTTTATTATTTTTCTGATTTTAGAAATTATTATAGGGAAATATGCAACGGGATTTATAAGATATAGCATGGGTGATGTACTTGTGATGCCTGCAATGTTTTATCTTATCAGAATTTTCACTTCCGCATTGAAGAAAACACTTCCTATTTTGCTTTTTATATTCGCCTGTGGGGTAGAGTTTATGCAGTATATCGGAATTTGTGATATACTCGGAATACCTGATGGAAGCATTTTAAGAATAATAATTGGTACAACAGCTTTATGGGGCGATATAATCTGTTATGGTGCAGGAACGATAATGATATATATATTTATGATTTTAACAAAGGGGGAAAAGAGATATGATTAACACACCTGAAACATATAGCAGTAATGAAATAACCGAATATATTAAGAGCAAAAACGTCAAGAAAATATCAAAGGAATTTTTGAAAACAGAAAAAGTATATTCCTTTATATTTTTCGGAATAGCTTTTATCATAATGAATAATGTAGTCTTTAAAGAAATGGGAATTATTTCTACACTTATTTATTTCGTTCTTAATACTATGGCAATTATTTATCTGAAAAAGAAAAAATGTCAAATCTCAAGCTTCAACAAAATTATAGCAGGCATAATATATGTGTTTTCATTAACATTTTCAATAACAGAAAACGGATTTATAAAGTTTCTTGATAATAATTTCCTTCTTGTTCTTCTTGCATATTTTATTTATTCTGTTTCATGCGGACACAAAAAAGTAGAAAGCTTTATGCTGATAGCAATTCTGAAATCGTTTATTGAACTCCCATTAAATCATTTTGATAAGGAGATGTATGCGCTCAAGTCAGCGTTAAAAGGTACAAAAGCAGGTTCAAATCTGATAACTGTTATATTGGCTCTTATAATATCAGTACCGCTTACACTTTTTGTGTTCATGCGTCTTGTAGATGCTGATAGTATGTTTAATGCGATTATGGGGAATATATCAGAGCTTTTTTCAGAGGGAGACATAAGGTCCATTGTTCTGAAATTAGTTTTTTCAATTCCGATAGCGTGTTATATTTTCGGATTGTTTTATTCGAATGCAAATCCGGAGAATAAAGATATTATAACAAGTGAAAGCTTTAAAGCAATGCTTGATAAGTCGAGAAAAATAAAAAATATAGCATTATACAGCGCAGTTACTCCAATATGTGTTTTATACATAATCTATGTATTTTCACAGATAGCATATTTTATATCTCCGTTTGCAGCTATACTGCCAGAGGGCTACAGCTATGCTGAATATGCAAGAAGCGGATTTTCAGGGCTTATGGGTATTGCGGTTTTAAATCTTGCGGTAATAATTGTAATGAATTACTGTGCTAAAAACAGTGGACAAAATAAGCCGAAAGCTCTTGCAGTATATTCGTTTATGCTTTGTGCATTTACATTGTTTATTATAGCAACTGCAATTGCAAAAATGGTTATGTATATTTCAGAATACGGATTAACACAGCTTCGAGTATATACAATGTGGTTTATGATTTTGCTTACATTTCTGTTTTTGATGATAATAATAAGACAGTTTAAGCGTGATTTTAATATCGTGAAATATTTTAGTATTGTTTTTGTAGCAATGTTTGCAGTACTTTGTTTTTCACGTCCTGATGCTTGTATAGTAAAGTGCAATATAGAATTGTATGAGAATGGTTATATTGATGAGGTTGATGAATCACAGTTTTTTGGAACATCTGATGACGCTTATCTTACAGCCTATAAAAACGGTTATATAAATGACGAAAAGCTTGAAGATTATGTAAGCTATAAATCTTTCTATGATAAACTTAATTATTCAACGTTTATGCTTTGGGTATATTCTGAATAAAAATGAGGACTGCTGATATCGTGTTTTGCGATAACGGCAGTCCTTTTTCTGTATTCGGATTTATTTCATGTTTATAATTACAGAAAAAACTGATTTCACTTAAAAGCAAAGTGAAATCAGTTTATTTTTTATGAAATAAAATCTCTTATAGCTTTTTCAACTTCTTTTACTTCGTTATAGAAGTCTTTTGCAGACATTCTGAATGCACCGTTTCCGAGAATAATCATCTGCTCGAGATTATCAGAGGTTGCCACTCGGACACGATGATTTTTACTCAGCTCATGAGTAACTCTTTCGATGTACGAGTCAGCTGTTTCTGCCTCTTTAGTGTATACAACGCTTATATTGTGAACTTTTTCGACCTCGCCTTTGTTTCCCTTGACCTTGTATGCGTCAAAGACGAGAATCAGCTCGCATTGACGAAATCCCTGATAATTGCAAAGGATATTTATAAGCTGACTTCTGGCTGTGTCAAGACTGTCGGAGGCAATTTTTTTAAGTTCATCCCATGCGAAAATAATATTATAGCCGTCTACCAGCAGATATTCTGGACCTTTGGGAAGAGGCCTCGCCTTGGATTTAGGAGCAGGCTCCTTATTTTTTTCAGTATAAAGTGCACTCCTTGAATCACGGTTAATTTTTCCGTATGTACGTTCAAATATTTCCATAAGCTCTTTATCTTCAACAAGGCGGTCACGAAATTCGTTCAATTTTTTGGGAGTTACAAGAGGTGTGGGTTCTTCGGAATGTCGTTTTAAAACACTTTCAACGTGCATATGCTCCTCGACATCATACCATTTAACGATAAATCCCGAACCATGAGAGCAGAAAACTGAGTCGGCTGAATTTTCGGTATCGCAATCGGGATTGTAAGCGATATCGTCAATAACCTGCTGAGCATTATGGCAAGGCTCGTATCCCTTTAATGTGCAGGTAAGTCTGCCTTTTCCCCTAGTATAGCCTGTAACGGTCTGCTGATATTCCTGAAGCTCGGAAACAGGAGCGCTTCCTCTGATTATGACATTTTCTCCAATAGTTTCCGGAGGATTAAGCTCTCCGCACATCTGCTGAATATCGTTCATGGCTCTTCCTGTACATTCAGACGGAATTTCAAGTGTGAAGTTATAAAACGGCTCAAGCAGAATACTTTCTGCTTTTCTAAGACCATGACGAATGGCTCTGTAAGTGGCCTGACGGAAATCTCCGCCCTCAGTATGCTTGAGATGTGCCTTTCCGCCTGCAACTGTAATTTTTATATCTGTAATCGGAGAACCTGTCAGAACACCGATATGTGTTTTTTCTGCAATATGGGTGAGGATAAGTCTTTGCCAGTTTTTGTCGAGAACGTCCTCGCTGCAATCGGAAGCAATAGTAATTCCGCTTCCTCTCGGCATAGGCTCAATAAGAAGATGAACCTCCGCATAGTGCTTCAAGGGTTCGTAGTGACCGACTCCCTCAACAATTGAGGAGATAGTTTCCTTGTATGCAATACTGCCCTGACAAAATGAGATATCAGTGTTGAAGCGCTTTTTTACAATGCTTTTTAGTATTTCAAGCTGTACCTCTCCCATTGGCTGAATGTGAATTTCTTTCAGCTGTTCGTTCCATATGACATGAAGCTGTGGTTCTTCCTCTTCAATTTTACGAAGCATTGAAAGAGCTGTAAATGCGTCGGTATCACTCGGGAATTCAACCTTATACGTAAGTACTGGTTCTACCAGAGATGAGTCGGAATTTTTCTGTGCTCCAAGACCTTGTCCCTGAAAAGTATGAGTAAGACCTGTTACAGCACATACCATTCCGCATTCCGCTGATTCAACGGCAGAAAATTTAGCGCCTGAATATATTCTTATACGATTAACTTTTTCGGACCATTCTGTTCCGTTTGATATACCGTTTAAAACGTCTTTTACTTTTAATGTTCCGCCTGTGATTTTCATATGTGTAAGGCGGTTGCCTTGTTCGTCCTCGGTAATTTTATAAACCTTTGCTCCGAATTCATCGGTATACTCGGGAGCTTTAGTGAATTTTCCAAGAGTATTGAGAAATTCAGAAACACCGCTGTTTTTTAATGCTGAACCAAAACAGCATGGAAAAACCTTTCGCTCTGAGATTGCAGAGCATATATGCTCGTCTGATATTTTTTCCTCAGAAAGCATTTCTTCAAGCAGGTTTTCGTCACAAACCGCAAGAGAATCATAGAAATCATCCGAAGAATTATCTTCCGAAAAATCAATGCAGTTACTGCTTAGCCTTGTTTTAAGCTCATTAAGTACAGAAAACTTATCTCTTACATTCATATCCGTTTTATTTACGAAAATAAAAACAGGAACATTATATTGTCTTAGCATACTCCATAATGTTTCGGTGTGACCTTGAATTCCGTCAGAGGCACTTATAACGAGAATAGCATAATCCAGAATTTGCATTGTGCGTTCTGCTTCAGCGGAAAAGTCGATGTGTCCGGGAGTGTCAAGCAGGGTGAATTCGCAGTCAGCTGTACGGAACACCGCTTGCTTGGAAAAAACAGTAA
This sequence comes from Ruminococcus sp., assembly GCA_015066925.1. Classification (GTDB taxonomy): domain Bacteria; phylum Bacillota; class Clostridia; order Oscillospirales; family Ruminococcaceae; genus Ruminococcus. The sequence goes on along the minus strand of SVNL01000021.1, from coordinate 16,806 downwards.
TACCCCTGTCGCGTTCTATAAAGTGATTATCGAGAAAAGAGTTTTTATGGTCGACACGTCCCAGTGAACGTATTTCGCCGCAATTATAAAGTATAGCTTCTGAAAGAGTGGTTTTGCCTGAATCAACGTGCGCAAAAATGCCTGTTACCAGTCGTTTCATACGTTTTATCCAATCTATAAGTATTTATTGTTCCTCAAGCTTTATATAAATCTTGGCGGAACAATATTATTATGCAGTTAAAATTTGATATGGTATCATAAAATATTTTTATATTCTTCTTAAATTATCTCATAAAGAGGCTTAAAAGTCAATGTGGAACATAATTATTTTGCGGTAAATTTTATTGTTTTTAGTGGAAAAATATGTGCTGCAGAAAAATGTCAAGTCGTTTATTGCTGTAAAAATCAAAAAGTGCTGTTAATCGGTATAAAGATTACAGCACTTTAAATAAATCGGGGCGAATGGTCTTGACAAAACGACGCAAATATATTATACTAATATAATGTATCATAATGTGTAAGTATCGCTATTTCTAGGATATTATAACATATGCTTGCGCCGTTGTCAATAGTTTATGGAAAATAATATCTGTGCGATACATCATTTTGTATGGAATATGAACAGGACGCTGTTCTGTAAAATAAAAGGAGGACTCCGCCTATGGTGAATGTTACGCCAAAGCAGCTTGGAAAGAATGTCAGAATGAGTTTCGGTAAAATTACAGAAGCTCTTGAAATGCCTAATCTTATCGAGGTGCAGAAGAATTCGTACAAGTGGTTCAGAGAAGAGGGTTTAAGAGAAGTATTCCGTGATATGACTGCAATTACCGATTATAACGGTAATCTTGTGCTCAATTTCAAGGACTATCGCTTCGATGATACTCCGAAATATACTATCGCTGAATGTAAAGAGCGTGACGCTACTTATCAGGTAGCAATGAGAGCTACTGCTACACTCTGTAACAAGGAAACAGGTGCGGTAAGTGAAAGTGAAATTTATATGGGTGAATTTCCTCTTATGACCGAAAGCGGTACGTTCGTTATAAACGGTGCAGAGCGTGTAGTTGTATCACAGCTCGTTCGTTCGCCGGGCGTTTACTATGCTTTCGAAAAGGATAAGACAGGTAAAGACCTCTTTAAATCAACAGTAATCCCTAACAGAGGTGCATGGCTTGAATACGAAATGGATTCAAGTGATGTCGTTTACGTTAGAATAGATAAAAACAGAAAAATTCCGCTTACAACCTTTATCAGAGCTATCGGTGTAGGCAGTGATGAAGAAATATACGAGCTTTTCGGTGAGGATGACAGACTTAAACAGACTATTCTCCAGAAAGACGGTACAAAAAATAATTCCGACGCTCTTATAGATGTTTATAAGAAGCTTCGTCCGGGTGAACCGCCTACTGTTGAGAGTGCTATGACTCACCTTAATAATCTCTTCTTCGATGCAAAGAGATATGACCTCTGCCGTTTCGGCCGTTATAAGTACAATAAAAAGCTTGGTATAGCTTCAAGACTTTCAGGCAGACTTATTTCACAGCCTATCGTTAATCCTATGACAGGCGAAATTATGGCTGATGAGGGTGAAATTATCAGCTACGATAAGGCTTGCGAAATCGAGCAGGCAGGTGTAACTGAGGCTTTCGTTACTGTTGAGTCAAAGGAATATTTCCTCAACGAAAAGGGCGAAACAGAAATCCGTATGGTTGAAAAGAATGTCAAGATTATCGGTAACGGTATGGTTGACATTAAGGGCTATGTAGATTTCGATGTTGAAAAATATGGAATTAACGAAAAAGTTTCTTTCAAGATTTTAAGAGAAATTCTCGAAAATTCAGTTGATAATGATGAGCTTGAGGATAGTATTAAAAAGAGAGCTGACGAGCTTGTTCCAAAGCACATTATTCTTGATGATATATATGCTACTATAAGCTATTTCCTCAATCTTTGCGAGGGTGTAGGTACTGTTGATGATATCGACCATCTCGGAAACAGACGTATCCGCTGTGTAGGTGAGCTTCTTCAGAACCAGTTCAGAGTAGGATTTTCAAGAATGGAAAAGGTTATTCGTGAAAGAATGAACCTTCAGGCTCAGGATATAAATGCACTTACTCCTGCAAGCCTTGTAAATATCAGACCTATTGTTTCAGCAATGAAGGAATTCTTCGGTTCATCACCTCTTTCACAGTTCATGGACCAGAATAACCCTCTTGCAGAGCTTACTCATAAAAGACGTCTTTCAGCACTCGGTCCCGGCGGTCTTTCAAGAGACAGAGCCGGATTTGAGGTTCGTGACGTACACTACAGCCACTACGGCAGAATGTGTCCTATCGAAACACCTGAAGGTCCTAATATCGGTCTTATTTCTTATCTTTCTACTTTTGCCAGAATCAATGAATACGGCTTCATTGAGGCTCCTTACAGAAAGGTTGATAAGGCAACAGGTGTTGTTACAAATGAAGTTGTTTACATGACTGCTGATGTTGAGGATAACTTCATTGTTGCTCAGGCTAACGAGCCTCTTACAGAAGAAGGTAAGTTTGCAAGAGCAAGAGTTACAGCTCGTTTCAGAGAACAGATTCTTGAATGTGAAAACGAAAGAATAGACTATATGGATATTTCACCTAAGATGGTTGTATCTGTTGCTACTTCAATGATTCCGTTCCTTGAAAATGATGACGCTAACCGTGCACTCATGGGTTCAAACATGCAGCGTCAGGCTGTTCCGCTTCTTAAAACAGAAAGACCATTCGTTGGTACAGGTATGGAATATAAGGCTGCTGTTGACTCAGGCGTATGTGTTGTTTCAGAGAGCAACGGTAGAGTTACTTCAGTATCTGCTGACCAGATTGTTGTTATAGAAGATACAGGAATTGAACGTAAATATAAGCTTATCAAGTTCCAGCGTTCAAACCAGGGTACTTGTGTAAACCAGCGTCCTGTTGTTAGTGTGGGTGACCAGATTACAAAGGGACAGGTGCTTGCAGATGGTCCTGCTACTGCAGACGGCGAAATTTCACTCGGTAAAAATGCTCTTATCGGATTTATGACCTGGGAAGGTTATAACTACGAGGACGCTGTTCTTCTTAATGAGCGTCTTGTTCGTGAAGATGTATTTACTTCAGTTCATATCGAAGAGTTTGAAACAGAATGCCGTGATACAAAGCTCGGACCTGAAGAAATTACAAGAGATATTCCTAACGTCGGTGACGACGCCCTTGCAAACCTCGATGAAAACGGTATTATCCGTATCGGTTCAGAGGTTCATGCAGGTGATATTCTTGTAGGTAAGGTTACTCCTAAGGGTGAAACTGAGCTTACAGCAGAAGAAAGACTCCTTCGTGCTATTTTCGGTGAAAAGGCAAGAGAAGTAAGAGATAATTCACTTAAAGTTCCTCACGGTGCTGCGGGTGTAATTGTTGATGTAAAGGTATTTACAAGAGAAAATTGTGACGAGCTTGGTGCAGGCGTTAATATGCGTGTACGTTGCTATATCGCTCAGAAGCGTAAGATTACTGTCGGCGATAAGATGGCCGGTCGTCACGGAAATAAGGGTGTTGTTTCAAGAATTCTTCCGGAAGAGGATATGCCATTCCTTCCTGACGGAACTCCGCTTGATATCGTTCTTAACCCACTCGGCGTACCTTCACGTATGAATATCGGTCAGGTTCTTGAGGTTCATCTCGGTATGGCTGCAAAGGCTCTTGGCTGGCATATTATGACTCCTGTTTTCGATGGTGCTCACGAAGATGACATCAGAGAATGCTTCAAAATGGCAAATGAACAGAATCAGGCTCACAGAGATGATATGTTCGAGCTTAATACTATGGATAAGGTTATCAATCCAAAGGCTCTTGAAATGAACGAGGACGGTAAGTTTACTCTCTATGACGGACGTACAGGTGAAAAGTTTGATAACAGAGTTACTGTCGGATATATGTATTACCTTAAACTCCACCACCTTGTTGATGATAAGATTCATGCACGTTCAGTAGGTCCGTATTCGCTCGTTACTCAGCAGCCACTCGGTGGTAAGGCTCAGTTCGGTGGACAGAGATTCGGTGAAATGGAAGTTTGGGCACTCGAAGCTTACGGTGCTGCTTACACATTGCAGGAAATCCTTACTGTTAAATCAGACGATACAATCGGACGTGTTAACACTTATGAAGCTATCGTTAAAGGTCAGAACGTTCCTAAGCCTGGTGTACCTGAGTCATTCAAGGTTCTTATTAAGGAACTCCAGTCACTCGGTCTTGATGTTAAGGTTCTTGATATCAATCAGGAGGAAATCGACCTGCGTCAGAGCTTTGAAGATGATGATCCGCTTCCTCAGGGTACTTCATATGCTGATGAAGATACTGCCGATAAGACAGAATATTCAGATAATGCTATGGGCGATGAGGGCTATATGTTTGAGGATCAGAATGATGATGACGATTCATTCAGTGCCGGAAACGATGAATTCGCTTACAGTGATTCAGATGATGAGCTTGGCGATTTCAGTGACGATGACAGCGATGATCTCTTCTCATTCGATATTGATGATATTGATGACGAAGAATAATAAATCAACTGACTTCTAAAAGGAGGTAATAGTTTGGAATTTAATACATTTGAATCTATTAAGATAGGGCTGGCATCGCCTGAGCAAATAAGAAAGTGGTCTTATGGTGCGGTAGAAAGACCTGAAACTATTAACTATAGAACACAGAAGCCTGAACGTGACGGCTTATTCTGTGAAAGAATATTCGGACCATCAAAAGACTGGGAATGTCATTGTGGTAAATTTAAGAAAATTCGTTTTAAAGGTAAAGTTTGTGACCGTTGCGGCGTAGAGGTTACACGTGCTAAGGTAAGACGCGAAAGAATGGGACACATCGAGCTTGCTGCTCCTGTGTCACATATCTGGTACTTCAAGGGTACACCTTCAAGAATCGGACAGGTGCTTGAAATATCACAGAAGCGTCTTGAAGAAGTACTTTACTTTACAAAATATATTGTTACAGATCCGGGAAATACCGATCTTGTGAAAAAACAGCTCCTCAGCGAAAAGGAATACCTTGCATATCTCGAAAAATACGGTGATGATTTCAAGGCAGAAATGGGTGCTGAGGCTATAAGAAAGCTTCTTAACGAGTATGACCCTGAGAGATATGACTCTCATAAGGACAGACTCATCGAGCTTGGTAAGCTTTCACTTGACAGATCACAGCGTGAATGCTGTAAGAATTGTGACAGAAATTTCAACTGTAAAGACTGTCCTTTCTGCGAAGAAATGGACGTTGAATGGAAGAATAATATCGAGCTTGTTTCAGATGACCTTAAAGCAGAGCTTACAGGTCTTCCTGATGGTCAGAAAAAGGTTAAAATCCTTAAAAGATTACAGATAATTGAAGCATTCCGTCTTTCAGGAAATAAGCCTGAATGGATGGTTATGACAGTTGTTCCTGTAATTCCGCCTGATATTCGTCCTATGGTAATGCTCGACGGCGGACGTTATGCAACTTCTGACCTTAACGACCTCTATCGTCGTGTTATAAACAGAAATAACCGTCTTAAGAGAATGATAGAGCTTGAAGCTCCAGATATTATCATAAGAAATGAAAAGAGAATGCTCCAGGAAGCTGTTGACGCTCTTATTGATAACGGCAGACACGGCAGACCTGTTACAGGTCCTAATAACAGAGCACTCAAGTCGCTTTCAGATATGCTTAAAGGTAAGCAGGGACGTTTCCGTCAGAACCTTCTCGGTAAGCGTGTTGACTATTCAGGACGTTCGGTTATCGTTGTAGGACCAGAGCTTAAGATGTACCAGTGCGGTCTTCCTAAGGAAATGGCTATTGAGCTTTTCAAGCCTTTTGTTCTCAAAAGACTTGTTGATAAAAAGGCAATTGCAAATATAAAGAGTGCGAGAAAGGTAATTGACAAGGCATCAGATAAGGTTTGGGATGCTCTTGAAGATGTTATCAAGGATCACCCTGTTATGCTTAACCGTGCCCCCACACTCCACCGTCTTGGTATTCAGGCATTTGAGCCTGTTCTCGTTGAGGGACGTGCAATCAAGCTTCACCCACTCGTATGTTCAGCGTTTAACGCCGACTTCGACGGTGACCAGATGGCTGTGCATCTTCCTCTTTCAGCTGAAGCACAGGCAGAAGCAAGATTCCTTATGCTTGCTGCAAATAACCTTCTTAAACCGTCAGACGGTAAGCCGGTAGCAGTTCCTTCACAGGATATGGTGCTTGGTTCATACTATCTTACAATGCAGAAAGATGGCGAGCTTGGCGAGGGTAAGATCTTCAGAGATGTAAATGAAGCTCTTATGGCTTATAATGAGCACGTTGTATCTCTTCATGCTGCAATTAAGGTAAGAATTACTAAGGATATTGCAGATAAAAAGGTATCTAAGATAATTGATTGTACTGTAGGTCGTCTTATTTTTAATGAAAATATTCCTCAGGACCTCGGATATGTTGACAGAACAAATTCTGAAAAACAGTTTGACCTTGAAGTTTCATTCCTCGTAGGAAAGAAACAGCTTTCAGATATTATTGAGCGTTGTATTCGTATTCACGGTACAACAACAACTTCAGAGGTTCTCGATAAGATAAAAGCGCTCGGCTTTAAGTTCTCAACTAAGGCAGCTATTACTGTTGCTGTATGTGACGCAGAAATTCCACCTCAGAAAAAGGAAATTCTTGCTAAGGCTGATGAGGATATTGCTGAAATTACAGAAGAATTTGAATACGGTTATATTTCAGGCGAAGAAAAATCAAAGAGAGTTATTTCTATATGGAATAAGGCAACTGATGATGTTACAACTGCACTGAAAGCTAACCTTGACAAGTATAATCCTATCTTTATGATGGCAGACTCAGGTGCCCGTGGTAGTATTTCACAGATTCGTCAGCTTGCAGGTATGCGTGGACTTATCGCAAATACATCGGGTACAACAATCGAAATTCCAATCAGAGCTAATTACCGTGAAGGACTTAATATTCTTGAATACTTCATTTCTTCAAGAGGTGCGAGAAAGGGTCTTGCGGATACAGCTCTACGTACAGCTGACTCAGGTTACCTTACACGTCGTCTTGTTGACGTTTCACAGGAAGTTATTATCCGTGAAAACGATTGTATGGCTGATGACGGTATTGAAGTATACGAAATCAGAAACGGAAACGAAATGATTGAACCGCTTATTGAACGTCTTGTAGGCAGATTCCTTGTTAACGACCTCCGTGATGAAAAGACAGGCGAGATAATCGTTTCAAAGAATAAGCTCATGACAGAAGCAGACGCAAAGAAAATTATTGATGCGGGTGTCGAAAAGGTTAAAATCCGTTCTGTTCTTCACTGTAAGGCTAAGCACGGTGTATGTGCTAAATGCTATGGTGCAAACCTTGCAAACGGTAATATGGTTTCAGTCGGTGAAGCTGTCGGAATTATCGCTGCTCAGTCAATCGGTGAACCTGGCACACAGCTTACAATGAGAACCTTCCATACAGGTGGTATTGCTTCTGCTGAAGATATTACACAGGGTCTTCCTCGTGTTGAAGAACTCTTTGAGGGCAGACGTCCTAAGAATGCAGCAATGCTTACTCGTCTTTCGGGTAGAGTTCATATCGAAGAAATCAAGACAACACGTAATATTATTGTTACAAATGATACAAGCGGCGAATCTGAAACATATATGATTCCTTACAACCTTAAAATCAGAGTTCAGGAAGGCGAATTCATCGAAAAGGGTACAAGACTCACAGAGGGTAATATTTATCCAAACGATATTCTCCAGATTCTCGGTACACAGGCTGTTCAGAATTATATTATTCACGAAGTACAGAAGGTTTACCGTTTACAGGGTGTTGATATCAACGATAAGCATATCGAGGTTATCGTTCGTCAGATGCTCCGTAAGATAAAGGTTTCCAATACAGGAAGCAGTTATCTTCTTCCCGGTACACTCGTTGATAAGAAGGAAATCGACGAAATCAACGAAGGTATTAAGGCTAGAATCAACAACGGTGAATATGAGCTTCAGCTTGTTGAAGCAGTACCTGTTCTTCAGGGTATTACAAAGGCTGCTTCAAATTCAGAGAGCTTCCTCTCAGCAGCTTCATTCCAGGAAACAACAAAGGCACTTACTGATGCTGCAATCAAAGGTAAGAGCGATACGCTTCTTGGTCTTAAAGAAAACGTTATTATCGGTAAGCTTGTTCCTGCAGGTACAGGTATGGACTGCTATAACAATGTTAGCGTTGAACGCAACGAGTCATATATTGACCATAATTCACAGCAGCCTGCTGTAGTTAATCAGGTTGGTTAAGTCTATTTTCAGTTCATTATGAAAATCTAACTTTACAAATGGGAATATCCCGTAGAAGCTTCTACGGGATATTTTTGTAAAAAGCAATATGATATTTAGAATTGAATTGTAAAGGAGTGTTTAGTATGAGAAAAAATACTTTAATAAGAGTATTATCATTGATTGTAGCAATGACTTGCGTAGTGGTTATGCTTTGTACTTGTTCAAAGGATAAAGATAAAAAAGAAAAGGAAAAATCAGAGAAAAGCGAACCTAAAAGTAAATATGCAATGGATGTAGGTGAGTTTGAGGGCAAAGAAGGCGAAGATTATACTAACCAGGTTTTTCTTTTTAGTGGTATTTTAAAAAAATCAAGAGTATACAGTTCTGATATTCAAGGTGATGCATTTGTGATATGTTCTGGTGATGGAAGACAAGAACTTGGTATTTCGTCAAGATGGGGGAAGATGAATGGTGATTTGAATATTGATTGTTTAGAAGATTCGATGCAAGTTTATGTTTTGTGTACATCTATTAAAACTGGTTATGAAAATAAAAATGACAATGAAGCATTGTTTAAGGATATTGACGATAAATATAGGTTGTATTGTGATAATGTGCAGTTTTTTACATCGGAAAACTACTCAGTTAATGAGATAGATGAAATATATGAACATGAAATAAAAGCAAATGATGAAATAATAAATACCATACATGTAATTGAGGAGTTTGTAGATAAGATTACAAATGATTCAATAACGACAAATGATAATTTGATGTTAAACGGTGTCTTTGATTTCGGGATGTTATTTGACTATGAGGATAACACGCTGTCTAGCATAAGTGAGTATTTAAGATATAAAAAAACATACAATTCAAATCAAGGAGAACTAATAATAAACATTAATTTATGTAAAGATGAATTAACGGACATAAATGGAATGATTGAAAGTAAAACCAAGTATAACGTTAAATTTAGGACGCTTCAATATAAAGATAATGAGATAACTATTATTATAGATGAGTTTTTGGATTAATATATGAGGGATGTGCATAAATGCTTGCTATCTCAATTGACAGTGTTTTTTAAAACTCCTTATACAGATGTAAAGGGTATCGAGTGATATAAAACTCGATACCCTTGATTTTTTGTGGACTATTATATAAATAATCTTGTTACAGAGGTAAAAATAAAGCATATAGAAAGACCAATAATTGTTGGAATAATGAGTGAGAGCAGAGTCCATTTAATACTTCCCGATTCCTTTTTTATGGTAAGCAGAGTAGTTGAACACGGCCAATGCATAAGTGAAAAAAGCATTACGTTTACAGCTGTAATACGAGTCCAGCCGTTATTGACAAAAAGTGTGTATAAAGCGTCATTATTAAGCTCGATAAGACTGCCTTTAGACATATATGCCATAATCATAATAGGAATAACAATCTCATTTGCAGGCATTCCCAGAATGAATGCGATTAGAATAACTCCGTCCAGACCAAAAAATTCAGCGAATGGGTCAAGGAAATCAGCACATATATTAAGTACAGAAGAATTACCGATGTATATATTTGCTGAAAGCCATATAACCAGACCGCTAGGAATAGCAACTATAACTGCTCTTGCGAGTACAAAAAGAGTCCTGTCAAAAATAGAGTGGAGAATAACCTTTAAAAATTGCGGCTTGCGATAAGGCGGAAGTTCAAGCGTAAATGAGGAGGGAACACCTTTCAGAATAGTTTTTGAAAGTAGGAATGATGTAAAAAAGGTCATAAAAATACCAATAAGTATTATTGCAACGAGAAGTAATGCGGAATAAACTGAGGATAAAAATCCGCCTGCCGTTCCTACAAAAAACATAGATAAAAGTGCAATTAAGGCAGGATATCGTCCATTGCAAGGAACAAAGCTGTTTGTAATCATAGCAATAAGACGTTCACGAGGAGAATCAATAATTCTACAGCCTACAATGCCTGCGGAGTTGCATCCGAATCCCATAGCCATAGTCAAAGCCTGTTTTCCACAGGCAGAGCATTTTTTAAAAGGCTTATCAAGATTGTATGCGATACGTGGGAGATATCCTGAATCCTCAAGAAGAGTAAACAATGGAAAGAAAATTGCCATTGGCGGAAGCATAACTGAAACAATCCATGCCACAACACGATATATTCCCAGTACAACAGCGCCATGAAGCCATTCAGGAGCATTAAAATAATAAAAAAGGTCAGTAAGTCTGTCCTGAATATAAAAAAGTCCGTCTGAAAGAAGCTTTGATGGGTAATTTGCTCCAACAATAGTAAGCCAGAATATAAATCCCAGCATTAAGAGCATAATGGGAAATCCCGTTATTGTGCTTGTGAGAATACGGTCAATGCGTCTGTCAGAATCTGAATATATATTCTTCTCGTATTTTACGGTATCAAGAGCAATATCCTCAGCGGTAAGCACAATGCATGAAACAATCTTGCTTTGCAGGTTTTCTGTGGTTATACCAAGACTTTCAAGATGCAGTCGAGCAGTTTCAAGTGCAGAACATACTTTATCGTTTTCAAGTATATTAAAACCAAGATAGCTGTTCAGCTCATTGATAAGGGAAGAATCAGGTTCAAGAAGCCGCAAAGCTATCCAACGAGGACTAAGATTTTTGCATATATCCTTTACGCATGGTTCAATGATTGAAATTGCATCTTCAATCGGTTTAATGTACTTTATTCTTAATGGTTGGTTATGTTCGTTTTCACAGGCATGGTCGATAGCGTCAAGAAGCAAATCAAGACTTTTTTTACGTCTTGCGACTGTGCCGATAACTCTGACACCAAGCCTTTCTGACAGCTTTTTAAGGTCGATTTTAATATTTCTGCGTTTTGCTTCGTCAAGAAGATTTACACATACTATTACATTCTGATACATTTCAGTTGTCTGAAGAACAAGATTGAGATTTCGTTCAAGACAGGTAGCATCACATACAACTACAACAGCATCGGGATTTCCGAAGCAAATAAAATTGCGTGCAATCTCCTCTTCAGCAGAATGTGCCATAAGAGAATATGTTCCGGGAATATCTACAAGAACGTAAGAATTTTTTTTGCTTTTACAGTATCCCTGTGCATTGGTAACGGTTTTGCCGGGCCAGTTTCCTGTATGCTGATTCATACCTGTCAGATTATTGAAAAGCGTACTTTTGCCGACATTGGGATTTCCTGCAACAGCAATAACCTTATCTGACTCCGATAGCTTTTTTATATTAAGCTTTGAATCAACAGCATTCAAACCGACAGAATTTTTAGTCAAACCCATTATATTTCTCCAATCTTTGTAAAGGCTTGTTTTTTCGGATGAATAAGAATTTTTCGGCTATCCTCTGAGCGAATAGCAATTACAGCGCCTCTTATAAGAAAAGCCGAGGGGTCACCGAGTGGACTGCGTCCGATACATTCAACCTCAGTATCTTCAACGAGGCCTATATCGAGCAGTCTGCGTTTTATTGAATTATTTGTATTAAGCTGTTTGATTTTCGCTTTTTCTCCGACATCTATATCAGATAAATTTCTCATATCATCTATCATAAATAAACACCTCATATAAAATCATTACTTATTCTATTATATTTTAGAGGCGGTATTATGTTACATAGATATACTAATCTTGCAAAGTATTCAGAGCGAATTTCTGCATTAAAAAATGCACTTCCGAAAAATTCGGAAGTGCATAAATTTATTTCTGATTAAGAAATGCTTCGTATCTATCACAGATTTCTTTTGTTTCGCCGAAAGCAATTTGCTTACCTTTATCAAGCCATAAAACTTTTGTAGCCATTCTTCTGATTTGGGCGAGAGAGTGAGAAACAAGGATAGTTGTAGAACCACCTTTGATGATTTCCATCATTTTATTTTCACTTTTCTTTCTGAAAGCACCATCACCTACAGAAAGAACTTCATCCAGAATTAAAATATCAGGCTTTACAAGGCACGCAATAGAAAATGCAAGTCGTGATTTCATACCTGATGAAAGGTGTGAAAAAAGTCTGTTTTCAAATTCAGTAAGTTCAGCAAATTCAATGATATCACGATAGGTTTGGTTCATAAAATCTCTTGTGTAGCCGAGCATGGCGCCACGAAGAAAAGTATTTTCTTTAACGGTAAGGTCACCGTCGAAGCCGGAACCAAGCTCTAAAAGCGATGCAATATTACCGTTTACGCTCATAGTGCCGTTAGTAGGACGCATAATTCCTGAAATTACTTTAAGGAGTGTAGATTTACCTGCTCCGTTTGAACCTACAATACCTAACAAATCACCTTCGTCAATAGCGAAGTTGACGTTATCTACAGCAAGGAATTCTTTAACCTTATAATTTCTTTTGATTTTCTGAATAACAACATCTTTAAGACCTACGGTAGAGAAATCGCCTACGATGTAAGAAACGGAAACATTATTTAATTCAATTTTATTCATTGTATCCTCCTTACATATAATAAAGGAACTTGTAGTTATATTTCTTATAAATCAAAGTACCTATCGCAAGAGCGAGGAAGCTGTAAATAAAGCAAAGAGCGTGAGTAGGTAACGCAGGAATATAACCATCAATAACTACGTGTCTGAAATAAGTTATATAGACATAAAGCGGATTGAGATAGAAGAGCTTCTGGATATGCTCGGGATAAGCGGTAGTGGTATAGAAAATAGCCGAGAGATACATAAGAAGAAGCGTGAATATGTCGTAAAGATACTGAATATCCTTAAAGATAACGAAAAGTGCAGAAAGTATAAATCCTACGCCGATATTAAAGAGGATAAGACATAAAACGGGGTAGATTAGAGCCAGAAATCTGAAAGAAAAGCTGATGCCGTCACAGGCGACAAAGACGAAATAGATAATAAGAGTAAGCCCGAAGTTTATAACCGAGGCTACATTCTTTGAAAGCAAAAACATATATTTTGGTAGATTAATTTTGGTAATAATACTTGAATTTGCCATAAGAGAACTCATTCCGCCGTAAGTGGAGTCCTTAAAGAACTGGAAAACGAGGTTTCCCGAAAAAAGGTAGATAGTGTAGTGTGGGGTATTGCGTCCGAAAAATTGCTTAAATACAATACTCATAACCAGCAGAGTCATAAGAGGTGAAATAAGGCTCCAGAGCATACCTAAGATAGTTCGTTTATATTTCTTCTTGAAATCTCTTTTAACAAGTTCTTCAAAGAGAAATTGGTTTTGTTTTATTTTTAGAAAAATACCTTTAATAGTTTCAATCATTATAAATTCTCCAATGCATTAAGCCAGAGTAACGGGCAGAATTTTTTCAATCTCGAGTATAAGTTCAGTCTTGGGCTGGATATTATTGTTTTCAATATCTTCAATATCTTCAAATGTATCCAGATTTTTCTCAACAATCACTCGGAAAATCATCGCACCTCTGTTTATTCTTGATTTAGGGCTTCTTATAGGAAGAAGAACCTCACCGTTTCCGTTATTTTTTAAAGGAAGCTTAAGAGAGTTGAGAATATTTATTTCTCTGATGTTTCTGAATGTATAAGAAACATTGATTGTACAATCGGGATAAGCTTCAAAAACACCGTCCTCGATTTTCAGTGGGACACGAGTCCAACAGTTATTCTGAAGATGAATGAATTTAGGAACGTGAAGCTGAATCTCCTTGGTTGCAGGGTGAAGATAAATTGCAAACGAAGGGAATTCACCTATCTGATCTGCATAATGATAGCTGTAGCTTTCGAATACTTTTCTAATTTCAAAATGTTTTCTTAGATTACTTGTAAATAAGAATTCTTTTTGTATATTTTCTTCGGCTTGATTTGGGCTGAATTCCTTAGAGAAACCATCGAAGAGTGCATTTTTATCGTACATTTCCTCGTAATAATTTTCAAACAGGAAAGGCCCCGGGAAGTATAATAAATCCCAGCTTGAAGTTTTGTCAGGCCAGCACATAGAAACGTTTATCTTAGGGAAGAAAATATCAGGGTGATGATAAAGACCGTAGTTGAAATAGGTACTCCACTCATCATAAGGATTATTTTCAATACCTTTATGAGTATTAAGCATTTCTCTGAAAATACGTTTATCAATAATCTGAGGCTGATGTGAAGAATACTGAAGAGTCGGGTAACCGTTTTCAACGAGGAAATCTCTTGTTTTAAATGCACCCTCATCAAAGCTTGTATACTTGCTGAAAGCACCCTTCCACTTGGTGATATCATAGAAGTAATAACCGATATATTTACCGTTTTTGATAAATACATCTTTTGAAATTGGTTTAAGAGGACGATAGTCGTCATCTGTCATAATGAAAACATCATCAATATCATCGAGCTGCATAATAAGACAACGCAGGAAGAAGTTACGAGCCTGATGGTCTTCAGGAAGCTCACGGCCGTTAAGAAGCTGATCGTCTGTTTTAAAGATAAGACTTAAATTGCCTTTATATTGCTGCTTAAATGGCTCAACATTACGTTCCGGACAGCAAACAACAAGCTCTTTTATAAACGGCATATATTCTTCGATAAACGGAAGAGTAGCAATAATATCATCGTTTCTTGCTGTAAGAACAACCATTTGTTTAAGATTAAGGTCAGACGGAACCTGTTCCTTCGGAGCAAGAGAATCTGCAAGAGCGTTATGCATCATTTCAGCACTCTTATCCCAGGTATAAGGAACATAATTTTTGAGTGCGGCTTTTTTCTCATTATACTTTTCAGGATTTTCGAGGCATTTATCTACATATTTAACAAGTGCCGTACAATCAGTATTATCGAAGTAATCAGTATACTCTCCGCCTACTTCACGAAGAACAGGCAGGTCAGAAGCGATAACAAGTGTACCACGCTGAATAGATTCAATAATCGGCAGACCAAAGCCTTCGTTGAAGGTAGGGAAAGCAAGCAGAAAAGCATTTTCGTAAAGCTTGTTTATTGCAGCATCATTGGCATTGTTGATAAGGAATAAACGCTGTTGATAGAGTGGGTGAGTTTTAATTCTTGCGATAAGCGGAGCAACATTCCAGCCTATTCTCCCTGCAAAGACAACGTTTACATTGAGTCCGTTATCGAGAGCGTCGAGAACCAGAGAATGATTTTTTCTTGGTTCAATAGTACCAACCATTAGTATATACTTGCCTGCTTCGATGATATCTGTAACATCAGGTGATGGGATAAGGTGCTTGAATTCATTATCAAGCTCTTCTTCACCTTTTTCGTTTATGTGAGTTGTAGGAACGATATCTGTGTCAGGCTTTTTGAAATCACAGCCAAGAGGAGCAACAACGTAAGGAGGCATTTCTCTGTTCATACGCTTGCATACGGTTAAAATCTGGTCAGCAGTAGCCTGAGTATTTACGATAAGCTTGTCTGCATACTGAAGAGTAGCACCAAGATATTCGATAAAGTGCATAACAGTATTTTCATGACAGTACTGTGGATGAGTAATTGGAATAATATCGTAAACGTGAGTAATAATTTTAAGTCCCTGATTTTTAAGCATAGGGTAGAGTGTACTTCTTGTCATACGACAGCTCCATACACTATCAATATCGAAGAAAACAGAGCCTGCATCAAGGTCATTGATATTCAATGAGGTATCGAGAACACAGGAACCTCTTGTTCCTATTTTATTTTCATAATGGTCAATGAAAGCGGAATTATCAATTATTCTGAAGCATTCATTTTCATTAGAATAAAAGAGCAATACAATATTAAGATCCGTACTTTTAAGAAGTCTTAGAACAATTTCTCTTGAAACACGCTGAATACCTGTAAGGAAATTGGTGTTAATCAGTACAGAAAGGTCGATATAAATTTTCTTATTCATAATATATTACAGCAACCTCCCGGCAGTTTTTTTGAATATTTTTTTCACAGGCTTAGGACAGTGTCTGTAAACCTTATAAGCGCCTCTGAGGAAAATATTTGGTTGTTTAACATTTTCGGTTACATCATTTTCGTGATAATATACCGGGATGTTATTATATATTCTTTTGTGACAGATTAAAAATTCGGGGCAATTTGAAATACCGTAAATAGCATTTCTTCTGAATTCATCCTGTGGCAAATTAAAGTAAGCAGCCCATGCATCATAGCCGTCTGGGTCAATAGGGCGATTGAGAAGAGCGAGATATACGATTTGAATAAATTCTTCGTTTGTAGCTTCGATTTTTAAAACTTCACTTATATCAACAGTAAAAGGATTATTACAGCAATAATAAATAAATGAGATTTCTTTATTCATAAAACTGCTGCCTGAGTTTATAATATTCTCGTTAGTTATATCGTATAACTGCTTATAAATATTATCTGACAAAAAATCAACTCCTTTTTATAGTAATACACATTAACAATTATAACATAGCAGGTAAATTATGTCAATTGGCTAAAATTCGATATTTTACACCTTATTAACCGATTAAACTAGTAAAAAAGCAGAAGAGGCTCCCATTTTTTAAGGGAGCCATTGATTATAAATAATGTGTCCTCAATAACCGCCGTCAGGCGGTTATTG
>SVNL01000095.1 GCA_015066925.1 Ruminococcus sp. | reverse complement strand
TTACAGCAAGAACAATTCCTCGATTGATTTTTTTCAGTCTGTGTTTCATTTCGGGTAAATCCTTTCTGTGTTATATGTTTTGTGTGTACCAAATCATTTAGTACAGTTATAATTATACATCATTTTTTTGTTTTGTCAATAGTTTTTTTAAAAAAATTTTTAAATGCTATGATTTATATCTTTACAATAGAGCGAAAATGTGCTATAATAAGCGAAATAAGTATAATATTTTTTTGTTGAAGGAGCAGGCGAAAATGAGAAAATATTTCAGTGTATATAAGGATTACATACAAAAAAGAATTAATGTTGCAACTAAGCAGGAGCTTGAAACATTACTGATTGAACACCTTGAAAAAATCGAATTTATAAAGCATGAAAGACTTATACATCTTCTTGTGACAATGCTATTTGTATTTATGCTTTTTATGAGCCTTATTTTGTGGGCTGTTACAGATATCCTTGCATTTTTAATTCTTCTCGCACTTATACTTGTTCTTTTAGTGCCATATATAATACATTATTATTTTCTTGAAAATACAACGCAGGAGATGTATGTCATATACGATAAAATAATCGGAAGAATGGAATAAAAATAAAAAGCGGTTACTCAAGTGATAAAAACTGAGTAACCGCTTAATTTTGAAGAAAAAACATCCGCCTTGCCGTCATATAGTGCATAAAACCCGCACGAAGCAGGTGGGTAAACGCCTGATTGATTCACGCTCCCTTCGTCCGCAAAAGCGGGAGGTCTGCAATCCACAGCCAGAGCTGAATTCCCTTGTAAAATGTGTTGGATTATAAAAACTATAATTACCCGAACAAGGCAGAAAGTAAGCTGTATTTATCTTTCTGATAATATTATACCACTCTTTAACTAAAAAATCAATAGTTTTGTGAAATAAAATGACACAAAATTATAGAAAAAGAGTTGTTGAATTATAACAGAAATTTTTATTCGCAGTCGCAGTGGTCGCCGCAATGACATTCTTCATCACAGCAGCAATCGTCGTCACAACCTTCGAAAAGTTCTTCAAGACGCTTGAGGAAGTACTGAGAAACCTTTTCGAATTCATCGTCATCATCAATAGAAGCAAGGATTTCTTCTCCGTTATCTTCGATAGCTTTAAGTATAACAAGTTCGCCGTCATCGTTGAGAAATTCTTCGCTCTCAATAGCGGGGATCATTGCGAAATACTGAACGCCGTCAAGTTCGGCAGCATCAAGCATTTCAAAATTCTGCTTGTTTCCGTTTTCATCAATAAGCTCATAAAGCTCAGGTGTGTATTCGTTCATATCCGGCATAATAAACTCCTATCTTCGTTATGTACGGCAGATAAGCCGCAGCAGAACAATATATTATATTTTTACTGTACTTATATTATACAATATTTATAATATAATTTCAAGAGGTATATTTATGATTTTTACCTGGTTGATTTAACTAAATGTATATACTCTAAATTGTGCGATATGTAAAAATGACAAAAAAACATAAAAATTTTGAAGAAAACTATTGACAATAGCAAAAATGTGTGTTATTATAAATACAACAAAAGGGAACAACAAATTAAATTCCCTTACAGTCGGACATTTGCAAGGGTTATGGATTATCCATTATGTAAATGCAAAAATGGCGGAACGGAGGGTGAGTCCGATGGAAAACACAGAGTCACAGTTCAAGCTTGTCAGCGGGCTTGCAAAACTGTTTTGACCGAGTGGGAGTTTAAAAGCTTAGTGCATCTCCAAGTTGAATAATGGATTACATAGGAACAGTTTAAGTCTGTTGACGGCGATAAAAGATTTCATAAATATTTCAGCATACAGGATTATCTGAAATTTCGACCTAAGGTCTTAATATAAATGGAATCAGTCGATAAAAATAAAAGGTGGTACCGATGGAAAGATAAGTTTATTTTCGATAAAAAATAAATTTTATAGGTGATACCGATGAGATGAAAAAGTGTTATTTCAAATCAAAATAAATTATATAGGTGATACCAATGAGATAAAAAGTTTATTTTCTGAAGAAATAAATTTATATAGGTGATACCAATGGGTAAGAATTAATTGAATGCTCGAATTAAGTTCTTTTTATAAATTCACGAAAAGGATAGTGATGTGAATGAGAAAGACGAGGATTTATCGTAAAGAATAAACTGAAAGGGTGAGTCCACAGGGTAATTCGGCTAAGCGATGAAAGTCGCTTAAACTAAATAACAGAATAACAAAACCTCAGACATTATAATCAGTCTGAGGTTTTTTGTGTCTATTCACATTCTTCAAGAATCTTTTTACGATACATATATGCTGACTGCTCCTGCTTATTCTGCCCGAAATTATAGTAAACACGGTCCTTTAATGCATCAGGCAGATACTGCTGTCTTACATAATGATTTTTATAATCGTGAGGATAAAGATAATGCTGACCTCTTATAGCGGCACCCTCGCCGTCAGTATGCTTATTCTGAAGATGACGTGGAAAATCAAGTGCGTCACACGATTTCAGGTCTGCAAGTGCGGCATCGATAGCGGCTTCGGCGCTGTTGGATTTCGGTGCGGTTGCAAGAAGGATTATCGCTTCTGCAAGTGGTATTCTTGCTTCAGGCAGTCCAAGCTGAAGTGCTGAATCAACACAGCTTTTCACGATAGAAATTGCCTGCGGATAGGCAAGACCAACATCCTCAGCAGATATTACAAGAAGTCTGCGAGAGAGTGAGATTATGTCGCCTGCCTCAATAAGTCTTGCAGCATAGTGAAGTGCAGCATTTTCATCAGAACCTCGGATGGATTTCTGCAACGCTGAAAGCAAGTCATAATGCTGATCACCGTCCCTGTCATATCGCATATTGCTACGCTGAGTAAGTTCACGCACAAGCTGAGTGGGAATTGTAATTTTTCCTGTTTCGCAATCTCCGCTTAATACGCTGAGTTCAACAGTGTTCAGCGCTTTTCTGACATCTCCGCCGCATCCTCTTGAAATGATTTCACAGCATTCTTCGTCATAAATGATTTCAACCTCAAGCTGTGAAGCAGAAAGCTCGAAAGCACGTTTTACAGCCTTTTTAAGTTCATCAGCTTCAACAGGCTTGAATTCAAAAACTGTGCTTCGGCTTAAAACAGCGTTGTAAACAGCAAAGTATGGATTTTCGGTAGTTGATGCAATAAGCGTGATATCTCCGTTTTCAATGTATTCAAGCAGACTCTGTTGCTGTTTTTTATTGAGATACTGAATCTCGTCAAGGTAAAGGAGAATTCCGTTTTCGCTTCCGAATGTGCCAATATCGGCAACAACATCTTTAATATCAGAGATTGATGCGTTAGTGCCGTTGAGCTTATACAGGGACATACCGCAGTTTTCGGCTATTATACGGGCAACTGTCGTTTTTCCGACACCTGATGGGCCGTAGAAAATCATATTCGGAACTTTTCCGCTTTCGATAATACGTCGAAGCGGACGATTTTTATCAAGTAAATGCTTTTGTCCGACAACATCATCAATATCTTTCGGACGTATTTTATCTGCTAACGGTGCGGACAATTCAGGCACTCCCTTCTTTAATGTGACAAGCTTTTATTTTTCATTCTGATATGCATAACCGAAGTGAATCGGCGGTGCTGTTACTGAAATATACACAAATTCGGTATCTCCGTCGTTTTTCAATCCGTGAATATCTTTATCGGCAAATCTTACGACATCTCCTGCTTTGAATTCCTTTTCAGTATCATCAGCGAGAAGAAGCTTTCCGCTTCCTTTTGTTGCATACCATATCTGCTCGGAAGCTTCGTGAGTATGTCTTGGCTGCTCTGCACCGATTTCAAGATGTACTTCTGTTATTGTAACACGTTTGCTTTCTGAGTTATCAGGATTAAGAAGCTGTCTTGATACAACTCCCGGATTTGATAAATCCTTTATATCTTTTGCGTTTATAAATTCCATAATTATTTTCCTTTTAATTTTTAGAGCTTGTAATTTTCCAGTAATATCTGCGGTCAGATTCAGGGAAATCCTCCATAATGCCATGTTCGGGATCGTAGAATGTACCGTCGCAATACAGCGACCAGTGCCAGCATCGTGGAGTTTCAAGGCTGAGCATACAAAGCGGAGGCAATTCATTTTTATGCGTTACGGGAATACGTTCATCCGAAACAGTAAAGCCGAAATTCCGCAGAGTATCTTTCATTTCACGGAGATTAGTTTCCCTGTCATTGTCTAAAAGTTTGCATATTGCCTCGGCAGTTGTGCCAATTATCATTGCAAGTACGGCCTGTCCGCATTGGAGGTCTGTCGGTTCGTGAATGTAGTTTATCGTCATTTAGTTTCCTTTTGGGCATCATACCACACATCAATCTCACTTTTTTCGGGGACTTCAAAAAGGCTCTGCACCTTATTGAAAAGTCCTTCGTCAACATAAAAATCAGAGCCGCCATTGCCTTCAGTGATTTTTTGATTGCGTTCTTTGATGTACTTATGCCATAATTCATCGTCAATATCTATATAATGCCATTCATAATCGACTCCGTGGGAAGCGAAATAATCAGAAATATCTTTTCTGTTCTGATTTGTCCAGAATCCCCAGTCGAGAATGACATCTGCACCTGCTTTTGCGATTTCAGCCGCTTTTTTACG
>SVNL01000020.1 GCA_015066925.1 Ruminococcus sp. | reverse complement strand
GTGTGCTTGTGAGCGTTGATTCAAGCGGTAATGAAAAAATTCTCAAAAGAGGCGTTCTTGATTACGTTGTTCTTGATGACGGAAGCTTTATCTGTTCAAACGGACGATATATCCTGCATATAAAAGACGGCGAGGAAAGCGTCATTGCAAAAGCAAAGCTTGCACACAGCTTATGTGTGTTAAAATAAAAACAAGGAGTGTTTAAAATGGATATTAAGGAAAAAATTGAAGAAATCGTTGACAAGGTGAAAAATGATAAGGAATTCGAAAAGAATTTCAAGGAAAATCCTGTAAAGGCTGTTGAAAGCGTTGTGGGAGTTGACCTTCCGGACGATAAAATCAAGCCAATCGTTGACGGCGTTAAAGCTAAAATCGGTGCAGGAAAAGTTGGAAAGCTTCTCGATAAAATTATGTAATCAAATATGTAATCAAAAACCGACTTGTTATTGTGATAAGTCGGTTTTTATCATTTATAGACTATGTTTTATGATATCAATATCAGAGATGTTATTGTTATTGTAATTTTTTTAATGTTTCACATAGATTTTATAAAAACCGTCACCGTTTTTTTGTATTATTATATCATATAAAAGTGTGACGTGAATATGCTGTAAAATGTTGAATTTTTACATACTGCAATCCGCACAATATGAAAAAAAGAGGATTTGGATTATGGATTTCACATCAAGCTCAAAGCGTTGGAAAGCTTTTTGTTAATAACATATAATTGACATTGTTGCAAAAAAAGTATATAATATATTATATGAATAAAAGCGTAGCAGTCAGAGTAGCTTTTCTGTGTTTTTCAGAGAGTATCGGTTTGGTGTGACGATATAAACAGGAACTGTGAAGTGCGGCTGTCAGCTTCGGAGAGGAAATGTGCATTTTGTATGCTTAGTATTCTCCGACGGTTTTCCCGTTACAGAAATTTTGAGTTATAAATCGAAGTGGAACCGCGTAATTACGCCTTCGGTGCATTTATATATGTACCGAGGGCTTTTTGTTGTTTCACATACAAAACAGGAGCTTTGATTATGTTTAAACAGCTTAAAGAGGACATAGCTGTTATTAAAGAACGTGACCCTGCCGCAAGAAGTGCATTTGAAATACTTCTTACTTATTCGGGACTTCACGCAATTCACAGCTATCGTTTATCAAATTGGTTTTACCGTCATAAGATGTTTACCATTGCAAGAATTATTTCGCAGTTTTCAAGATTTTGTACAGGTATAGAAATTCACCCGGGCGCAACAATCGGAAAAGGTTTGTTTATTGACCACGGTATGGGTGTTGTTATCGGTGAAACGACAATAATCGGTGATAACTGTCTGTTGTATCAGGGGGTAACTCTTGGCGGTACGGGTAAGGATAAGGGTAAGCGCCATCCTACTCTCGGAAATAATGTGCTTGTTGGAGCAGGCGCAAAGGTGCTTGGACCTTTTAAGGTTGGTGATAATGTTAAAATAGCCGCAAATGCTGTTGTTCTTAATGAAATTCCCGATGATTGTACAGCAGTCGGAGTTCCTGCAAGAGTAGTCCGCAGAAAAGGTGAAAAGCTTGAAGAAATCAAGGTTACTCAGGAGATTGACCAGATTCACATTCCTGACCCTGTTTCTCAGGAGCTTTGCAGAATGAATCTTGAAATAGAGCGTCTGCGCAAAAAGCTTGATGAGCTTGATGTTAAGTAAAAACGCAGAAATATATTTTCTGCCTTAAATATGAAAGGATAAATTAATTATGCATTTATACAATTCGCTTACAAGAAAAAAAGAGGAGTTTATACCAAGAGAAGCAGGAAAGGTAAGTATGTATACCTGTGGACCGACAGTATATCACTATGCGCATATCGGTAATCTGAGAAGCTATATCATGGAGGATACACTTGAAAAATATCTCCGCTTTACAGGGCTTGACGTTAAACGAGTTATGAATATTACCGATGTAGGACATCTTACAAGTGACGGTGATACAGGCGACGATAAAATGCTCAAGGGAGCAAAGCGTGAAAAGAAAACTGTAATGGAAATTGCAAAATTCTATACAGACGCTTTTTTTGAGGACTGCAAAAAGCTTAATATAAAGACTCCCGATGTTGTAGAGCCGGCTACTTCGTGCATAGATGAGTTTATCAGAGTAATTGAAAGTCTTATTGAAAAAGGCTTTGCATATGAAGCAGGCGGAAATATTTATTTCGATACCTCAAAGCTTGAAAAATATTACGTTTTCAACGATTTTAAAGAAGAGGATCTTGCTGTCGGAGTAAGAGAGGGCGTTGAAGAGGACGGTAATAAGAAAAATAAAGCAGATTTCGTGCTCTGGTTTACAAAATCAAAATTTGATGACCAGGAGCTTAAATGGGATAGTCCATGGGGAATAGGTTATCCGGGCTGGCACATTGAATGTTCATGCATAAGTATGAAGCATCTCGGAGAATACCTTGACCTCCATTGCGGCGGAATTGACAATGCTTTTCCGCATCATACAAATGAAATTGCACAGAGCGAGGCGTATCTCGGACATGAGTGGTGCAATTATTGGTTCCATGTTCTTCATCTTAACACAAACAGCGGTAAGATGAGTAAATCAAAGGGTGAATTCCTTACAGTATCTCTTCTTGAAGAAAAAGGCTATAATCCGTTGGTTTACAGATATTTCTGTCTGCTTTCGCATTACAGAAAGTCACTTGTGTTTACATGGGAAAATCTTGATAATGCAGTTACAACGTTCAACAAGCTTATTGCGAAAATAAAGCCTGTTTTAAGTGACAGAAGCGGTGAAATTGATAGTGCTGAATACGATCGTCTTATGAAATCGTTTACAGATGCTCTCGACAACGACCTGAATACTTCTCTTGCTATAACTGCTGTTTATGATGTTTTGAAATCAAAGGCGAATTCAGCAACAAAGCTTGCACTTATTGAAAAATTTGATGAGGTTCTTTGTCTTGACCTTATAAAAACAGCCGAAAATGCAGAGGCTGAAAACACTTCTGCTGATATTCCGAATGAGGTGCTTGAACTCGTTGAACAGAGAAAGCTTGCTCGTAAGGAAAAGAATTTTGCTCTTGCAGACGAAATACGTGATAAGATAGCGGCTCTCGGTTATGAGGTTAAGGAAACTCGTCAGGGTACGGAAATTAATAAGATATAATGAAAAAAGGTTATCGGAAATTGAAATCCGATAACCTTTTTATATATCAACCTTATTCAATAACTTTTGAAATGATTGCATCGAAAAGCATATAAGCTCATACACATTACTGCTGTTCGTTAAGATTAATAAGGCAGTTTCCGCCTTGTTCCTTCGCACTGTGGAGTGCTGATTCAAGTCGCATAAGGAGTGTGCTCGGCGAAATCATATCACCCTGATAACAACGGCAGAAGCAAGCTGAAGCCGTATTATTTGAAATTACACCGATTGTCTGAAGAGGAGCACATAATTGCTGACGAATCTGAGATACAGTATTAAGTGATTGACCTGTTGAAACAGAGCCTCTGAAAACAAGGCAGAATTCGTCACCGTTGATATTGTATATATCAGCATACTGACCATAGTTCTTTTTAAGCATTAAAGCTATATTAGCAAGACACTGGTCACCTGTTTCATAGCCGTAGGTATCATTTATCTTTTTAAAGCCGTCGATATCAAAGAGTGCTATATCGAACTGGATTTTACCGAGCTTTGTTTTAAGCTGTGATTCAAGGAGATATCTGTTCGGAAGCTCTGTAAGAATGTTATTGAAAGCGATATCCTGAACAGCCTGCTTTGAAGCCTCAGCACGTTCAGTAGCCATAGTAAGCTCTGCATCACGTTGTGCGATATGTGCAACTGTTTTCTTAGCTTTTTTTCTTGCAACGAAGATTGCTATAAGACCGAGTGCTGATAATACTGCGATAAGAATTTCATTGCAGATGAAATAGAGGTTATATTTTTTGTCGTTTTTATCATTTCTTGCTGTAACAGCTTCGTCAAGGTCAGAAAGCGACTTATTTACACTATTGCTGAGAGGTGTAAGCTCCTTGAGATAGCTTGATTTTACATCTGATGTATCAGATTGTTTAAGTGTACCTGCAACACTATTCAATTTATTATAATATACAGAAATGGATGATTCAAAGCTTTCGTAAGAAGCGGCTTCTTTTTTTGAAAGCTTACCTGTATTTTCAAATTCCGCCATAGCTTCTTCAATTCTTTTAAAAGCGGAATTTATATCGTCAACTGGTGAGCTTTTGTCTGAAGCAGACAGACCTGAAATCAGGAGAGCAGCGTTATAATCGATGTTTGTTAGTTCATTATTAAAGTTATTGATACAAGTTACCTTGCTGAGCTTATCTTCATGAGTTTTCTGTCCGTTTTTGTAAGTAAAAGCTACTGATACTGCACACAGAACACAGAAAACACAAAGAAAAAACATTGCCCAGATATAGCCGGATGACACGTTATTTTTTTGTTTTGCCATAAATTATTCCCCCTTTATACTATTTAGAATTTTACTGTTTCTAATCTGATTACTGATTGGCAATACCTATCAAAATGATTATATCATATTTATTTATAATATGCAAACATTTTTGTAAAAAAAGTTAAGGCAATATCGCACAAAAAGAACAGCAATGATTTGTGCGGTATTGCCTTAAAAATCATTTATGGTATTTGCTTCCCTCGGAAATACTGAATGCTCTGTAAATTTGCTCAAGAAGCATAACTCTTGCAAGCTGATGAGGAAAAGTCATTTTCGACATTGAAAGCTTTAAATCAGCCATAGATTTTATTGTTTCCGAAAGTCCGAAGCTGCTGCCGATAATGAAGGTTATTGTGCTTTGTCCATTTATTCCGACAGAGCATATTTTTTCGGAAAGCTCTGTGCTTGAAAGCTGTTTTCCTTCAATGCACATAGGTATAATATATCCCTTGGCATATTTTTTTATCATTTCAGCTTCTTTTTCAAGTGCGGAACAGATTTCTTTTTGACTTGGATTGTCACTTAATCTGAATTCGTCAAGCTCAAAAAGCTCGAAATTGCAATAGCGTGAAAGACGCTTTATATATTCTCCGCAAGCGTTTCTGAGGTATTCCTCTTTCAGCTTGCCGATAACTATAAGCTTTATATTCATCAGAAAATTACAGCTCCTCCCTTTGTTTCAACAGGGGCAATACCCATGAGATAATCCTTGCCTCTTGTAAATTCTGTCAGATAATCTGTGGTTGTTTTGTCGGCGATATACGGACGATTGTTGTCCTGACTGAGATGTCCGAGCAAAAAATGTGTAGAGCCTTTTTTTATAAGCCTTTCAATCTGTGCGGCGCAGTCGGGATTTGAAAGGTGTCCGTTGTCAGATAAAATACGTTCTTTAAGGTGGAACGGATAGTTACCTGTACGGAGCATATTTTCGTCGTAATTTGATTCGATAAGAACCATTTTACAGCCTGTGAGAGCATTATCAACCTCTTCGGTTATATATCCGAGGTCAGTGCATACGGCACAGTATTTATCGTCGGAGGTATGTATTTTATATCCACAGCTCTGAATTGTATCGTGGGGAGTATTAAAAAGCGATATTTCCATTCCGCTTACAGTAATTTTGTCATTTAAATCCACGATATATGAGCGAGGGGATATTTTATCCGAATCTATAAGCTGACGGAGAGTTTTTTTCTGCCCGTAAACACTACAGCCTGTTTTTGAAGTCAGCATTTTAAGACCGCAAACGTGGTCGCTGTGTCCGTGAGTTATGAACACTCCCTGAATGGCAGAAAGAGGAATATTATTAACTTCGAGTGCGGCAGAAAGACGCTTAAAGCTTACTCCGGCGTCAATTAATATTCCGCCTTTTTCGTTTCCTATAAAAGTAGAGTTACCCTTACTTGAACTGAACAGAGGGTAAAGTCGAGCCATTGTAAAGTTCCGCCTTTCAGATTAGTGTACTCCGAGGAATTTGAAAAATTCGAGATTTTGTGACAAATCGGCAATAAGAGCTTCAACGCTTTTATCGAAAATATTTCCCTTGAAATCGAGATAAAACATAACATCAAAGCTTCCGTCCTTAATAGGTCGGCTTTCGAGCTTATCGAGATTAAGACCGTTTACCGTGAATTTTGTAAGAAGTCTGTAGAGGCTTCCCTGAGTATTTTGGAGTTTAAGAATAACCGAAATTGTATCTGCTTCATGAGTAAGCTCGAAATTTTTGGAAATACAGATGAATTTTGTATAATTTGAGAGCGAGTTTGCAATATTTCTTGCCAGTATTTTAAGACTGAATTGTTTTGCACAATCTTCTGAACAGATTGCCGCAAGCTTTTCGTCACTGTTTGCAACATGTTCTGCGGCAGTAGCAGTATTGCTGTGGGAAATAGGATTAAAGCCGTGTTTTGTGATATAATCCGAGCATTGTGAAAGAGCCTGAGGATGTGAGATTACATCTGATATTTCGGAAATATCAACATTCTCTTTTACCGCAAGACAATGATTGATTTCAACGCATACTGATTTTACGATATATGTATCGTATTTGCTCATAAGGTCATATGTTTGAGTAACAGAACCTGCTGTTGAGTTATGGATAGGAATAACGCCGTAATCAATTTCACCGTTTTCAACTGCTTCAAAAACCTCTTCAAATGTTGAATAAAAGCTAAATGGAATTTTATCTCCGAAAATCATTGATGCGGCTGTTTCTGAATTTGAACCTGAAATCCCCTGACAGCCGATTTTTTTTGCTTTTTCAAGCTGTGCTTCGACATGAGATGGGAATGGAAGCTCTTTTGATTCTTTAAGCATTTCCTGCTGTTGAAGATGCTTGCTTATATCCATAATTGTGGTGAACAGAGTAGCTGTACCGTTTTTCAAAGATTCATTGGTTGTCTGGCTTCTGATTTTTTCGATTACCTCATCTTCACGTCCACCCTGAAAAATAGGAAGATTATTCTCCTTTTTATACTGAGCAACCTGTTTGCAAACGTTCATTCTTTTTTCGAACAGCTTTAGAATTTCACTGTCAATTTCATCAATACTGTTTCTTAAATCTATAAGTTCCAAAATAGTGCACCTCCTAAGTATTGTCTTTAGTCTACCATTATATATTGTAACATCTTTTTTTGTTAAAATCAATGAAAAAGAGATAAACATATTGCAAATATAAATGTGAATGTGTTATAATGATTATAATTAGGTCGGAGTGTACCCTTTTGTATGAAATGTACAAAATTTTCTCTGATTATCAGAAACGGAGCAGATTGCTTTTATGCGTATTCTTGGAATAGACCCCGGGTATGCCATCGTAGGATTTGGCATTCTCGATTATAACGGTATTGATTTTACTCCCATTGAATACGGTGCTGTAATTACAGAGGCGGGTACGCCTTTTCCTCAGCGCCTTAGCTGTATCAATGAGGATATCGAATATATCTTTAATAAATTCAAGCCCGATTGTATGGCGATAGAACGACTTTATTTTACTTCAAATCAGAAAACAGCAATAGATGTTGCTCAGGCAAGAGGTGTAACTGTTCTTTCAGCCGCAAAAAGGAATGTTCCTGTTTATGAATATACTCCGCTTCAGGTTAAACAAGCGGTTGTAGGCTATGGTAAAGCCGAAAAAATACAGGTTATGGAAATGACAAGAAATATTTTGAAGCTTGCAAATATTCCAAAACCGGATGACGCTGCCGACGCTCTGGCAATTGCAATTTGTCATGGTCACAGCTTCAGATTTGATATATTATAAGGAGTTGTTCTGGGATGATATACAGTGTCAGAGGGAAGATAATTGCAAAAGAGCTTAATCTTGCCGTTATTGAATGTGCAGGTGTCGGATATGCCTGCCGTACAACTTATACTTCGGTTTCTAAGATAGGTGAAATAGGAAGTGAGGCTATGCTATATACTTACTTGTATATACGAGAAGATATGGCAGAGCTTTTTGGATTTTATTCACAGCAGGAGCTTAATTGCTTTAAAATGCTTATATCGGTTTCAGGTGTAGGACCTAAAGCCGCACTTGCAATATTATCAGACGTTTCTCCCGAGCGCTTTGCTATGCTTGTAGCTTCGGGTGACAGTAAGGTTTTCACTAAAACTAAAGGAATTGGTGCAAAAACTGCTCAGAGAATTGTTCTTGAGCTTAAAGATAAAATCGCTAAGGATAATGATGTTAAATTTACTTCAGTTGATTTCGCTGAGGTTTCTTCTTCGGGAGGTTCAACCTCTGTTTCAGAAGCTCTTGAAGCACTTATAGTTCTCGGATATACTCAGGGCGAGGTAATGCCTGTACTTGCAAAAATTGATGAAACACTTCCGACTCAGGATATCATCAAGCTTGCACTCAAGGCTATGACGATAAAATAATTTTAAGTAATTTATATATTTACATACAGAAAGGAAGATTGGAATATGAATCTTGATGAATTATTGAAAGCTGCGATAACAGATCCGTCAAAAAGAGCGCAGTTTCTTCAGACTCTCATAAGAAGCGATGTTTATGTTATCTGTAAAAAACCTGTTACTCAGGAAAGAAGCAGAGAAGAAGGCGGCGTAAAGCTTGAGCTTATTACTACACAAAATCCTAACGGAGAAATGTTTATTCCGTTCTTTACAAGCTTCCGTGCATTACAGCAGTTTGCAAAACGCTATGTTGACTGCTATAAGATAAATTGTCTCAGACTCTTTGATCTGATTCAGTCGGTTTCGGCTGTTCTGAATCCTAATTCTTACGGTAAAGAGTTCTCTTCTCAGGAGATTAAAAGTATACTCCTTATTGCTCAGAACCTCAAAATAAAGGCAATTTCATATAACGAAGCTGAAATTATAAGCTATCGCAAGCCTGAACATTCGGTTTCGCATATTACAAGAGCAGCAACAAAGTTCCTTTCAAAGCAGCCTAATGTTGATAAGGCGTATATTGTTGAGATGATTAAAGGCTGTGAAAGACCTCAGATTTTAATAGTAATTGATATGCTCGGAAGTACCCGTAAGCTTTTTGTACCGCTTTCAAAATATCTTTCGAAAATTGTAAAGAGTAATGAACATCTTTGCTTCATAAGCTTTGAACAGGATATGGGTAAAAAAGCAGCCGAGGTTGAAGAGCCGTTCTATGTCCGCAAGAAGAGATATTTTGAAAAATAACAGGAGCTGATACCGTGATTGAAACAGAGGAGATGGAGTTTGCTCCAAGAGTAATTTCTCCTGAAAGTACGGTCGATGACGGTGATATAGAAGTCACACTTAGACCACAGACACTGAGCGAATATATCGGTCAGGAAAAAGTTAAGGAAAATCTTGCGATTTATATAGAAGCTGCCAAACGCAGAAATGAACCGCTTGACCATGTTCTGCTTTACGGACCTCCCGGTCTGGGCAAAACTACTCTTTCAGCTATCATTGCACACGAAATGGGAGTAAATCTGCGTATAACAACAGGTCCGGCTATCGAAAAACCGGGTGACCTTGTTTCGCTTCTTACCAGCCTTTCGGAAAGAGATGTTCTTTTTATAGACGAAATTCACCGTCTTTCAAGAGCTGTTGAAGAAATTCTTTATCCTGCTCTTGAGGACAGGGTTATTGATATTATTATCGGAAAGGGACCTTCGGCACGCTCAATAAGAATGGATTTGAAGCCGTTTACATTGATTGGTGCAACTACCAGAGCAGGTCAGCTTTCTGCTCCTTTGCGTGACAGATTCGGTGTTATTCAGCGTCTTGAGCTTTACTCTCAGGAACAGCTTACAGATATTATACGCCGAAGCAGTATGATTCTTAGTATTCCTTGTACCGCTGACGGTGCAGCGGAAATTGCAGGCAGAGCAAGAGGTACTCCGAGAATTGCAAACAGATTGCTCAAAAGAGTACGCGATTTTGCCGATGTAATGGGCAATGGCGAAATTACACAGGATATTGCAAAAATAGCTCTGAATCGTCTTGAAATTGACGCTCTGGGACTTGATAATATCGACCGCAGACTTCTTATGATGATTATTAAAGGATATGGCGGAGGACCTGTGGGACTTGAAACGCTTGCGGCAGCTCTCGGTGAAGAAGCTGTTACACTTGAAGATGTATGTGAGCCATTTCTGATGCAGCTGGGATTTCTTGCAAGAACTCCCAGGGGACGCTGTGCAACAAGGCTTGCTTATGAACACCTCGGTATAAAAACTGCCGACAGCTGTGATGACGGTCAGCTTTCGCTATGATTATTGCAAAAGCAAACCTTAACAAAAACAGAAGAATAGCTTTTGAAAATAAAGGATTTTTGTGCGGACAAAAACTGGGAATTATTCCCTCTTTTCGTTTTGGGCTTTTCAGTATGGCATATAATGGCTGTGGTGTTATTGCAGCCTATAATGCTCTTTTATACCTTAATAAACCTAAGCCTCTTTGTGAAGTGATTTATTTTATGGAGCGACATAAGGTTTTTTTCGGAGTATTTGGCTGGAACCCTTATGCACTTATGAAAATAAGGGATTTTTCCGAAACACATTCAAGACGTGTGAAAAATTACAATGAGCTTGAAGGTGCAGACGCTTTTATTATTACTTCGTGGAACGGAAAACCCTTTCTTTCGGGAAGCCATACGGTTTTCTGTACAAAAGATGTAAATGGTGCAATAACCGTATATAACAATTACAGCAGGGATAGTATGCCCCGTAAATATAAAAGCTTTAAAGAAATGATAGGCGATGAGGTAATTATTTCAGCATATATTATTACAGAATAATCTTTGAGGAGTTGAACTGATGGGCAGTCTTTTTGGAATAAACGGTATAAGAGGTGCGGCAATTACAGAGCTTACCTGTGAGCTTGCAATGCAGGCAGGCAAAGCTGCTGCATTTGTTCTTACAAAGAAATTAAACCGTAAGCCCGTAATTTTTATCGGAAAGGATACAAGATTATCCTCTGATGTATTTGAAGCCGCACTTTGTGCGGGAATATGCTCTGTGGGAGCTGATGTGGTAAAGCTTGGAGTATTGCCCGTTTCTGCCACAGCGTATCTTACTATGAAAAATAAGGCTGATGCAGGTATTATGATATCAGCTTCACATAAAAATGCCGAATTTAACGGTATAAGATTTTTTTCAGGAACAGGCTATGGCTTTTCTTATGATATTGAAGAAGAAATACGTCGGCTTGTTTTTGATAATCCTGAGGAAATTACGCTTTCATCGGGAAGCAGTGTCGGTGTGATTTCGAATTACGAAAATTCGTCGGAGGATTATATAAATCATATTCTTGAATGTGTGAAAACTCGTCTTGAGGGACTTAAAATAGCTGTTGACTGTTCAAACGGAAGCGCAAGCGTTACGGCAGAAAAAATATTTACAAGCCTTGGTGCAGATGTAATGCTTATTGCAAATGAGCCTGATGGAGTAAATATAAATAAGGAATGCGGTTCTACACGTATTGATGGTCTTATGGAATTCGTAATTGAAAATAACTGTGACTGCGGACTTGCTTTTGATGGCGATGCAGACCGATGCCTTGCCGTAGATGAAAAAGGTGAGCTTGTTGACGGTGACAAGCTTATTGCTCTTTGCGCAAAATCATATAAGGAGCAGGACAAGCTTATTAATAATACAGTCGTTGTCACTGTAATGACTAATCTCGGATTTGTTCATTTTGCAAAAGAAAACGGAATAAGAGTTGTTACAACATCGGTTGGTGACAGATATATCCTCGAAAAAATGCTTGATGTAGGATATAACGTCGGCGGAGGTCAGAACGGTCACATTATTTTTGCCGAGGATATGCCTTTGGGTGACGGTCAGCTTACAGGTGCGAGAATTCTTGAAATACTTGTAAAGTCGGGAAAGAAAATGAGTGAACTTGCCTCTGTTATGAATAAATTCCCACAGGTAATGATAAATGTTCCGATAAATGTTAAAAAACGTGAAATATGGAAAAATAATCCTGAAATAACATCGCTTATAGAACAGCATCAGGAAGCCCTCGGAGAGCTTGGCAGAATTACTGTCAGAGAAAATGCCGCAGAACCTATTATACGAGTTATGGTTGAGGGTAAGGAATTTAAGAATATCAATTCGGTTGCAATCGAAATTGCCGACAGAATAAAGAAACATACATTATGATAGGAGAATTTTAGTTGAGAGTTGCAGAAAACTGGAATGACTATAAAATTATAGATACATCTGATCAGGAAAAGCTTGAGGTATGGGGCGGAGTAAGTCTTATACGTCCGGATCCGCAGATTATATGGAAAACTCCGAAGAAGTCACCTTTATGGGAAAAGGCTGACGGACATTATCACCGTTCTTCATCAGGCGGCGGCAAATGGGAGTTCAGAAAAAAACTTGAGAATTCGTGGAATATAAGCTATAAAAATCTTACCTTCAATATTCGTCCGACAGGCTTCAAGCATACAGGACTTTTTCCTGAACAGGCTGTAAACTGGGACTATATGTCGGATAAAATCAGAAATGCGGGACGTGAAATAAACGTTCTCAATCTTTTTGCGTATACAGGTGGAGCTACTCTTGCGTGTGCTGAGGCAGGTGCTAATGTATGCCACGTTGACGCTTCAAAGGGTATGGTGCAGTGGGCAAGAGAAAATGCCGCCGCATCCGGTTTGTCAGATAAGCCTGTGCGCTGGATTGTTGATGACTGTGAGAAATTTATCGGACGCGAAATTCGAAGAGGAAGAAAATATGACGCTGTAATTATGGACCCGCCAAGCTATGGCAGAGGTCCGGGCGGCGAAATATGGAAACTTGAAAATTGTATTTATGACCTTGTAGAGCTGTGCAGAGGGGTTCTTTCGGATAATCCGCTGTTCTTCCTTATTAACAGCTATACTACAGGACTTTCACCATCTGTTATGGGATACATTCTCGGCTCTGCTATGACTGAAAAGTTCGGCGGAAGCGTTATGTTTGATGAAATCGGCTTACCCGTTCAGTCAAGCGGAATGGTTCTGCCATGCGGTTCAACTGCTATATGGCAGAAGTAAACGGAGGTAATTGTTATGGAATGGTTAGGCATTTTAGCGTTTGTGCTTATATTGTGTTATTCCGGATATCCTTCAAGAGTTCAAAAAGCGGAAAAAAGCTTAAAGAATGCCGAGAAGAAAATTAAAGCCCTTGAAAGAAATATAACAGGAGGAAATGATATGTCAGATATGATAAAGGCATTAAAAGGAAAAAAATGTAAGCTTACATTTGTTGATTACATAGATTTCATAGAGGGAACATTAAATAAAGTTGTTGAATGTACTGTAATTGATGCTGATGATGAATGGATGAAAATATCATTTACAAGCAAAAAAGCAAATAAAAAGTCAAAAGAAGAAAAAATTGTTAATCAGATTGTAAGAATAGAACATATCAATAGTATTGAATTGAGTGAATAAAAACGGAGTAATTAATTATGGCTAAAAAAGACAGATTTGTACAGGTTTATCAGCAGGGAATGATACATTGCTTTGAAATATGGGTTGATAAAGAAACAGGTGTAAATTATATTTATCATTCAAGAGGTGAATCGGGTGGATTAACTCCGCTTCTTGACAAGGACGGAAAACCTGTTATATCATCAATTGATGAATTTGAAAAATAATATGTAATGGTGAACTAAGGACTCTTTATGGATAATATTATTGAAATAGAAAATCTTCATTTTGCGTATAAAAATGATTACGATGAAAATGCTCCTGTAAAGGAAGTTTTAAAGGGTATAGACCTTAAAATAAAACAGGGAGAATTTGTTGCTGTTTTAGGGCATAACGGCTGTGGAAAATCAACGCTTGCAAAGCATCTTAACGGAATTTTAACTGCAACATCGGGAAAAGTTACCGTTGCTGGAATTGATGCCGCAGATGAAGATAAGCTGTTTGAGCTTCGTCAGCACGCAGGAATGGTGTTTCAGAATCCTGATAACCAGATAGTTTCATCAATTGTCGAAGAGGATGTTGCTTTTGCACTTGAAAATCTGGGTGTTGCACCCGATGAAATCCGCCGCAGAGTTGATGAGGCTCTTAAAGAGGTAAGAATGTATGAATACCGTACACACTCTCCGAGTCAGCTTTCAGGAGGTCAGAAACAGCGTGTTGCGATTGCAGGCATAATAGCAATGCGTCCCGACTGTATAATTCTTGACGAGCCTACTGCAATGCTCGACCCACAGGGACGTAAGGAAGTTATGAAAACAATCCGTCGTCTTAACAGAGAGCACGGAATAACAATTATTCTTATAACTCATTATATGGATGAGGCTTCAAGATGCGATAGAGTTGTTGTTATGGATAAGGGGAAAATCGTTCTCGATGATACTCCGAAAGAGGTTTTTTCGCACGTTGAAAAGCTTAAAAGCATAGGGCTTGATGTTCCGCAGACTACCGAGCTTATATATCTCTTGAAGCAAAGCGGTATAGAGCTTGACGGACATATTATCAGTGAGGACGAATGTGTTGACGCATTAGCTGAACTGCTTAAAAATAAAGGAGCGTAAATAGTTGGCAATATTGAAAACCGAAGACCTGACATATACCTACAGTCAGGGTACTCCGTTTGAAAAAACGGCTATAAATAAGGTTAATCTTGAAATAGAAGAGGGCGAGCTTGTCGGAGTTATGGGACATACAGGCTCAGGAAAATCTACCCTTATACAGCATTTTAATGGGCTTTTAGAACCTACGTCGGGAAAGGTATATCTTGATGGAGTGGATATATGGGCTGATAAAAAGAAAATACGAGATGTTCGTTTTAAGGTAGGACTTGTATTTCAGTATCCCGAATATCAGATTTTTGAGGATACGGTTTATAAGGATATAGCATTCGGGCCTAAAAATATGGGGCTTAGTAATGAAGAAATAAAGGCAAGAGTATATGAAACTGCTGAAAATATAGGAATTCCACAGGAATATATGGAACGCTCTCCGTTTGAGCTTTCGGGAGGGCAGAAAAGACGTGTTGCTATAGCAGGTGTTATGGCAATGAAACCGAGAGTACTTATTCTTGACGAGCCTACCGCAGGGCTTGATCCAAAAGGCAGGGATAAAATTCTCGGACTTATAAAATCATATCAGCAGAAAACAAACAGTACTGTGTTGATTGTTTCTCACAGTATGGAGGATATTGCGGAATATGCGGATAAAATTCTTGTAATGAATAAGTCAGAGCTTTTCTGCTATGATACAGCTGTAAAGGTTTTCGGACTTAGTGCTGAAATAGAAAAAATGGGACTTGATGTTCCTCAGATAACAAGGGTTTTCAATAAGCTGAAGGAACGCGGAATTGACCTCGGTAAAGAGGTTTTTACCGTAAATTATGCAAAAGATCTTGTTCTTAAATGCTTAAAAGAAGGGAGATTAAGCTAAGTGCTGAAGGATATTACAATTGGACAGTTTTTTCCGGGCAACAGCTTAATTCACAGATTGGACCCGAGATTTAAATTAATAATTACTCTTATTTTTCTGATAAT
Organism: Ruminococcus sp.; assembly: GCA_015066925.1. GTDB lineage: Bacteria > Bacillota > Clostridia > Oscillospirales > Ruminococcaceae > Ruminococcus. Next base: position 12,605 of record SVNL01000020.1, on the reverse strand, counting down.
GCTGTTTATCGGTGATTCTCCGGTAGGTCTTGCAATAGGCGCTGTTTTTACAATTTTTTCGATTTTGCTTTCAAAAATAAAGCCTAAGCTTTTTTTTAAGAGTATAAAGCCTATTCTGCCGTTTCTGATAATTACTGCAATTCTTAATCTGCTGTTTATAACGGGCGGAGATGTGTATTTTAAATGGAAATTTATCAGTATTACTGCTATTGGAGTTAAAACAAGTGTATTTATGATTGTGAGGATTATTCTTCTCATTTCAGGAAGCTCACTTCTTACTTATACAACTTCTCCGATTGCACTTACAGATGCAATAGAAAGATTGCTTAGTCCACTTAAAAAGCTGAAACTTCCCGTTCATGAGCTTGCAATGATGATGACGATTGCGCTCAGATTTATTCCGACTCTTGTTGAGGAAACCGATAAAATAATTTCTGCTCAGAAAGCAAGAGGTGCTGAAATAAGTACAGGAAGTCTTGCGGAAAGGGCAAAAAATATAGTTTCGATATTGGTTCCGCTTTTTATATCTTCATTCCGACGTGCCGAAGAGCTTGCAACTGCTATGGAATGTCGCTGTTACAACGGCGGTGACGGAAGAACACGTTTAAGACAGCTTAAATCAAGCTATTATGATTATATAGCATTAATTGTTACTTTGATATTTTTTGCGGCTGTTGCTGCAGTAAATCTAATTTTTTGAAAGGCAGGCTCTGAAATGTGGAGACTTGTGTAGATAAACAGAAAAAAATAAACTGGAAAAAAATATTTGAATTTGTCTTTTCAAGCGGAGTTGTATGGGCACTTTTGTCGTTTTTCATACCTGCAATATTAATGCTTTTTGCATTCAAGGCATCACAAATTCATCCATATGGCGATAAGCAGATGCTTGTTGTTGATCTTTGGCATCAGTATTATCCTTTTTTCAAGGTTGTAAGAGAAAAGCTTGTAAGCGGCGGTTCGTTTTTTTATACCTGGACTACGGGTATGGGAACAAACTTCCTTTCACTCATATCTTATTATGCAATGAGTCCGCTGAACTGGATTTCAGCGTTGTTCTCAGATGAGCAGTCAAGAGATGTGATGATGTATATTCTTACTGCAAAAATAGGCTTCTGCGGAATGTTTTTCAGTCTTTTCCTCAGATATACCTTTAAGCGTTCAGATTTATCATTGGTTGCTTTTTCAACTATGTATGCGCTTTGCAGTTATATGCTCGGATATTACTGGAACGTAATGTGGTTTGATACCATTGCATTATTCCCACTTGTAATGATGGGCGTCGTAGCGATTTGCCGTGAGGGAAAATGGAAGCTTTTTACCATTACTCTTGCATTGTCGCTGATTTCAAATTATTATATCGGATATTTTACCTGTATTTTTACCATTGTTGCGTTTGCTGCAGGAATTATCTGCGAGGGTAAAAATATAAAGGATTTCTTCTATAAGCTTTGGATTATTGCACGTTCATCTGTAATAGGAATTGCACTTGGCGGATTTATTCTTCTTCCTGCATATTACGGCTTGAAGTTAAGCTATAGCGCAAATAATTTGTTTCCTGAAAAAATAGAATACTATGAAAAATGGACTGATATTTTTTCAAATACGCTTTCGTTCAGTCCTCCCGCAATGAAAGAGGGGCTTCCTAATTTTGCGTGTGGAATGCTTGCACTTGTGCTTTTCGGAGTTTTTATCGTTTCATTCAAGATTAAAATAAGAGAGCGTATATGTGCCATTTTAATTCTTGCATTCATAGCTATTAGCTGTAATATGAATGTACTTAATTATATCTGGCATGGCTTTCATTTTACAAATATGATTCCATACAGATTTGCGTTTATATTCTCGTTTGTTCTTATTACAGCGGCATATCGTGCTCTTGACGTTATGCTGACAAACGGAATTAAAATTTACCAGCTTATAGCAATGCCGGTATTTCCAGCAGTAGTACTGTATCTCAATAAGCTTTCAAAAGCAGATGAATTTAAATCCGCACTTGACGGTGAGTCTAATTTTATAAGAAAATCAGCGATAATAGCTCTTGTTTTTATAGGGGTTTTTGTTATTGGCAAGCTAATTCCGAAGAAGTTCAACTATATAATTACTTACGGCGTAAGTCTTATGCTGTCTGTTGCGGTTATAAATGAGTGCTATCTCAATGCAGTGCTCGGAGTTAAAACTGTCGGTAATTCAGGCTACAACAACTATCCGGATAAGTATGAAACGGTTCAGGACCTTTTTGCTTATATTGATGAAAATGATGATGACCTTTTCTATCGTACCGAAATGAAGGGTACATATACTTTGAACGACGGTTCGGCTTATGGATATAACGGAATATCACAGTTTTCTTCATCGGCAAATGTAAGTGTAACACGTTTTATGAAGCGCATGGGGCTTTATGGTTCAGAAGCGGGAAACAGATATTATTACAGAACTTCAACTCCTGTTACAAATGCTTTTCTCGGACTTAAATATATAATTTCCAAAAACGGAAATATAACAAGTGATCCATATGCACTTGAGGATTATCATAAAATAGGAAATATATCTGCAAGTAAAAATAAGTTTACACTTCCGCTTGGATTTATGGTAAACGAGAATATTAAAATTGCGAATACTATTCTTGAAAGTACACCGTTTGAATATCAGAACGAGATTATAAAGCTTGCCACAGGTATGAAGGAGGACATTTATACTCCACAGCCTGTTGCTATGGCGGATTATGGAAATCTTGAAGTAAGAAAGAATAAATATGGTAATTACAGCTATAAAAAGGATAAAACTATAGCTTCAACCTCTCCGCTGAGCTTTAAATATGACGGTGTTGAAAACGCTTCATTATATGGATATATTACAAATGGAAGCGGAGATAACGCAAGTGTTTCATGCGGTGGAATAATGATTGACAGCAATATTGATGTCAAGGATTATTCAATTACTTTCCCTATGGGTACTCCTGAAATCGGAGTTCAGAGTGAAATTCTGATTAATCCTCAAACAGATAAGGAAAGCGGTAGTATTACTGTTATGACTTATGCTCTTGACCATGCACTGTGGGAAGAAGCTTATTCACGTCTTGTAGATGAAAGCTTTAACATAACCGAGTTTTCGGATACTCTTATCAAGGGTAATGTTAATGTTATTGATGATGGAGTAATGTATTTTTCAATTCCTTACGAAAAGGGCTGGAGCGTTTATGTGGACGGTAAAAAGACCAAAACATTTAAGGTTATGGACGCAATGCTCGGTGTTAACCTGAAAAGCGGTCAGCATGATATAGAACTTAAATATATTCCTGACGGATTTATTGTCGGAGCTTCTGCATCAGCAGGCGGAGTATTCCTGTTTATTGTTTTTGCAATTACAGATTTTTATTTCAGCAAAAGAAGACGCAGAAAAAATGAAGCTGAACAAGGTGCTGAAAACAACTCTGCTGATACGTCTGAAAATATAATGCAGACTGTTGAAGTTGCCGAAATATCGGATAGCGAAAATAAATCTGAAAATAACGAAGTGATAGAAGCAGCAGAAGAAATAGAGGGAAAAGAAGAAACAGAAGAAATCTTAAATGATGAAACAAGCGAAATACAACAGACAAAGGACGCTGATAATGAGAAATCTTAAAGTTACAATGGCATACAGAGGAACAAAGTATCATGGATATCAAAGACAGGATAATGCACTTACAATACAAGAGGTGGTTGAAAAGAATGTATCAAGAGTGCTTAATCATCCTGTTACAATAAATGGCTGTTCACGAACTGATACAGGTGTTCATGCAAACTGCTATTGCTTTAACGTTTATACGGATAAGGAAATTCCTGTGAGGAACTTTATTCGTGGAGTAAATGGCTATCTCCCTGATGATATTTCTATTCTTACCTGTGAAGATGTAGATGAAAATTTTCATGCGCGTTTTGACTGCTTGGGCAAGGAATATATTTACAAGCTTCATTGCAGTGAATCAAAAAATCCGTTTGCCAATGACCTTATGCTTCATTACAGAAGAAAGTTTGATGTTGAACTCGCAAGGAGGGCGGCTGAATACTTCATAGGTACCCATGACTTTGCGGCGTTTTGTTCAAATAGTGCCTCTGCTTCAACAACTGTTAGAACTATTTATGATTTTAGAATAGAAAATGTTGGAGATTGTGTGATAATGCTTGTAAAAGGCAATGGTTTTTTGTATAATATGATTAGGATTATGGTTGGCACATTAATCTGGGTAAATGAGGGGAAAATTTCCTGTGATGATATACCTGCCATAATGCTCTCAAAAGACAGAACAAAAGCAGGTAAAACAGCTATGCCGCATGGACTTTACCTGAACAGAGTTTTTTACGGAGAGAACAGTATTGACGAGCTTCAGTGTCGCTCATCAGTGAAGGAGATGCGTTATGGCTAATAATTATACCATGGACGATATTGTTGAAGTCAAAAAAAGAGAAAAAAGAAGAAAACGACTTTTTAAAATGTTGATTTTTCTTTCAATAGTAATAATTGTGGGTGGATTATATTCCTATCGTGAAAAATGGCTTCCTAAGCTACAGGGAATAGGTGAAAAATATCAGACCATTATCAATGACGGTAAGCTTGCTGCGGGTAATTTTCCGATATATATGTCTAATTCGGACAGCTATCAGATGCAGTTTAGCGATTCTGTTATTTATATGATAAGCGATGCCGACCTTTATCTTTATAATCAGGACGGCGGACTTATTGACAGCCGTCAGCATGCATATTCAAATGCCGTTCTGAAAACTTCAGATGGATATGCACTTATTTATGAAACAGGTGGAAAGAAATTCCGCCTTGAAACCGAAAGAAAAACTGTCTATACAGAATCTGCGGATAATGATATCGTTTTTGCAAGGCTGAGTGATGACGGCTATGTTGCAATTGTTACGCTTTCAGAAAAATATGCCTCAAGTATTACTGTATACGACGATAACGGTGAAATTGTTTACGGAAGAGAATGCGTTGAACGTATTATAGACGTAAGCTTTGATGATAACAGCAAGGGTGCTGTGTTAAGTTCAATAGGTGCAGATAATGGTTCGATAATTACAAAATGCGAAAAAGTAAGCTTTAATTCTGAAAAATCTGAATGGAAATCAGATCCTGTTCAGACATATTGTATGGCTGCGTCGAATTTTGATAACGGTGCACTTGTTTTAGGTGACGATAAATGTGCATACTATAATAGCAAGGGTAATATTATTTCAAGCTATGTTTACAGCGGTACCTTTGCAGGCTGTGATGTAAGCGGAGAAAAAGCTGCGGTTATTTTAAATGACGATAAACGCAGAAAATATAGTATAATGCTTATGAAAGATTCAAAGTCAGAGCCTTTTATGATATATGCCGACGATGAATTGAGATTTGTTCAGATATATGATGAGCTTGCTTATGTGATGACAAAAACATCGCTTAATGCATACGACTTTGACGGAAATTTACGTTCAACTGTTGCTATAACCGATTCCTATACAAAATTCAGGAGGTCAGATAAATATATTTTCCTTATGGGATATGACAGAATTGACCGAATAGACTACGAAAGCTAACAGAAAGGAGAACATAATATATTTGACAGTATAAATATTATTATGTGATTAAAAATATGGGTACAGAGTTTTGGTGGATATATGATATCGCAATTATTGCAATAGTAGTTATTATAATGTTTTTATCAGCAAAAAAAGGCTCTTCAAAAAAGGTAATGATAGTAATCGGATGCATGCTCAGTCTTGTGCTTGCAGGTACTATGAATAAATCGGTATCGGGATTTGTATATAAAAATGCATTCGAGCGTTCAACACCTAAGTCCGTTAACAAGGCCTTTGAAGATTTTGATGTAGTGGAAGAATATGAGAAAATTATTAATGAGCTTGATTATAACGTTAAACTCAATTATGGCAAGCTTGAAAAAATAATTACCACAGAAGATAACTTGCATAAAAAATTATACTCATATGTATGCAATATAAATGGTATAGTAGTTGATACGGAAGAGAATTTTACAGAAGCTATTAATACCGGATTTGCTAATATGATTTATGAAAAGTTGTCACTTCAGCTTCCTACATATGCTCTTAAAGAAGTGAACAAAATTGCAGATGATTCTGAAAGTGTTAAAGAACTTTCACGTATGCTGTATGTAGAGCCTGATGAGCCTTTGCCGAAAGAAATAGGGACTCATATTGGAGATGAGTATATAAAACCGACAATACTTAGTATTATCAAACTTGCAGCATTTGTTATACTGTATGTTTTGATTATGATTCTTTCAAGATTTATAGCTATGTATATTAATAATACAGGTGCTATTCCTATGATGGGCAGAGGTGAAAGTGTCGGCGGAGCTGTTTTCGGATTTATTCATGCGCTTGTCGATATAGCTGTAATTACTTATGCCGTTAAATTCTTTGTTATAATCGGCGAGGGCGAAATGCTTGTTTTCAATGAAGCTACGATTGATAAAACTTATATATTCAAATATATATATGATCTGCCTATAATTGAAATGTTCAGATAGTTATAGACGGCGTCAGAATCAATGTTTGGACAGCAATTCTGCAAATACCGTTTTAACAATTAGACCTTGTCAAAGCGGCAAAGCAGTGAATTATATTTAAATTCCATTTTGCCTGTCGCAGAAGCGATAATCGCAAAATATGGAGAATAGATTGTGGTGAGCATTATTTACTTGCCTCATCTATAATGTCAGGAGGTCATTTCGTAAATGATAATGTGCAGTAAATGCAAAAAAAGACCTGCAGTTGTTTTTATAACATCAATGCAGGGCAATGAAAAGAAAAATGAGGGACTTTGTATGGTTTGTGCAAAGGAGATGAAAATTCCTCAGGTTTCGGAATATATGGAACAGCTTGGAATATCAGATGAAGAAATCGAACAGATTTCAGATCAGATGATGGGATTGCTTGACGGTGACAGCTTTGAAATGGGTGGTTCAGGTTTTATGCCTGATTTTCTCCAGAATATGTTTTCGGCAAATTCTAATTCTTCAGAAAACAGCAAAGACGATTCTGAAGAAATAACAGATGATAAAAAAAGTGATTCCAAAAAGGATAAATCAGATAAAAAAGGCGGAATTTTCGGCTTCGGTAATAACAAAAAGGATAAAAAGCGTGAAAAAGACCTTAAATTTCTTAATAATTACTGTACAGACCTTACCAAAAAGGCTAAGGAAGGCAAGCTGGATAATATAATCGGACGTGAAAAGGAAATTTCAAGAGTAGTTCAGATTTTATCACGCCGTACAAAAAACAATCCTTGTCTTATAGGTGAGCCGGGTGTAGGTAAAACTGCAATTGCCGAGGGTATTGCCCAGAAAATAAATGAGGGCGATGTTCCGTTTAATCTTATCGGAAAGAGAATATTCCTGCTTGACCTTACTGCACTTGTTGCCGGAACTCAATTCAGAGGTCAGTTTGAGAGCCGTGTTAAAGGGCTTGTTGACGAGGTAAAAAGAGAAGGCAATATCATTCTCTTTATCGACGAGGTGCATAATCTTATCGGAACAGGCGACTCAGAAGGTTCTATGAATGCCGCAAATATCCTTAAACCGGCACTTTCAAGAGGTGAGGTTCAGGTGATCGGTGCAACTACATTCGGCGAATACAGAAAATATATCGAAAAGGATTCTGCACTTGAAAGACGTTTTCAGCCTGTAACTGTTACAGAGCCTACTGTAGAGGATACCGTAAACGTTCTTCTTGGTATAAAAAAATATTACGAGAATTATCATAAGGTTAAGATTTCGGATTATCTTGTAAGACTTTGTGCTGTTTTATCCGAAAGATATATTACAGACCGCTTTTTGCCTGATAAGGCTATTGATTTACTTGATGAGGGGTGTGCCTGCGCTTGCATACGAAGCCCTGAAATTGCGGAATATGATAAAATTCTCAAGGAAATCAAGGTGCTTGAGGATATGGAAAAATCAATCGAGGAACAGATTGAACCTGATTATCAGGCGCTTGCTGAGGTTAAGGGTAAGCTTATCCATACAAGGAATACCGCTGAGGAATTAAAAGAAAAAGCAGAAAATGTTCAGGTTGCTGAGGAAGATATAACTAAGGTTGTAGAACTCTGGACGGGTATTCCTGCAAAGAAGATTGCTGAAACTGAGTTTATGAAAATCGCTCATCTTGAGGAAACTCTCAAGAAGAAGGTTATCGGTCAGGATGAAGCTGTTGAGCTTCTTGCAAAGTCTATAAAGAGAACCAGAGTACAGCTTACTAAGCGCCGCAGACCTGCTTCGTTTATTTTCGTAGGTCCTACTGGTGTTGGAAAAACAGAGCTTGTAAAAGCTATTTCAACTGAGCTTTTTGATTCGACTGAGCCGCTTATCAGACTTGATATGACGGAATATATGGAGAAACATTCAGTTGCAAGAATGATTGGTTCGCCTCCGGGATATGTTGGCTATGATGAAGCGGGACAGCTTACTGAAAAGGTAAGACGTCGTCCTTATTCCGTAATTCTTTTTGATGAAATTGAAAAGGCTCATCCTGACGTTATGAATATTCTTATGCAGATTCTTGATGAGGGTAAGGTTGATGACGCTCACGGAAGAACTATAAACTTTGAAAACACTATTATCTGTATGACATCAAATGCAGGTTCAACAGATAAGACGATGGGTGTAGGATTTAATAAAACCGAAAATGATATTTCAAGAGAAAGAGCTATTAAGGGACTTCGTGATTTCCTTCGTCCTGAGTTTCTCGGAAGAATTGACGAGATTGTTGTATTTAAACAACTCAGCAAGGAAAGCTATGCGAAAATTGCAGGTCTTATGCTCGATGAAATGAAAGAGCCGCTTGCAGAAAAGAATATATCTCTTACCTATGATGATAAGGCTCTTGCCGCTATTGCTGAAAAATCACATGGAAAAACTGATGGAGCAAGAGATATACGTCGTGTTATAAGACAGAATATTGAGGATAAGATTGCTAATATCATAATTGAAAAAGCCTCTGATATAAAGGAAATTTCTGTAACAACAGATGAAAATTCAGAAATTACGGTTGAGGGAAAATGAGGTAATAAAGTTGAAAAAAAGAGTAGCTTTAATATTAATGGCAGTAAATATGATTGCAGGTGCCGCTACGGGATGTACAAAAAATGATAAAAAACCAGTCTCTGATTCAAATCCAACTATAAGTGCGGCAGGAAGCGATACCGCAGGTGATGTGAGCTTCGCTTCTTCCGACGTGCAGGAAGTTGAGTGCAAGCCTGTTTTGGAAATAGGAAATGTTACAGGCAAAGCAGGTGAAAAGGTAGCTGTCGATGTTACACTTTCGGGCGCTAAGTGGAATTGGAGCTTTTGCGGAATACACTTTTCTTATCCCGATGTGCTTAAACCGACGATTGATGCGGATACAGGCAATATCGACTGTGTCGAGGGTGAGGCTGTTGCTGATATGAGCGATTTTCTGGCTGTTAACTGGTTTGAGGATAGAATTCCTGAGCTTGCGGATAATAATCTGAATTCGATATTCTTCTGTACTATGGCTACAGATGATGTAGGCAATGATGGGCTTGTTGCTACGTTTGAATTTGAAATTCCTGCAGATGCACAGTCGGGAACGGTTTATGACCTTGAATTTTTCTTCCGTGAGGGCGATATGTTTATAAATAGGGAACAAGATACCGCTATGCAGGAGTATGCTTTTGCAAACTGGAAGCATGGTAGTATTACTGTTGAGTAATTTGTGCAAAACGTCTATAAAAACAACTGTTTGTTGTGCAGTATGTTGAATTTTGGTTAAGGAATAAAGAAAGTTTTAAAATTCTATTGACTAATGGGAGAAAATGGTTTATAATAAACATAGTGTTTAATAACATTGTTTATTAACACTCGTTTTGTTGTCTCCTTTCTTTTGTTCTACACATATTTTGATTTTGTTTTATTTGTTAAGCAGGGCTTTATGTCCTGCTTTTTTCTTTGTTTAATTTGTTGACACAGCGCTTTTTTTATATTATAATTAAATCAAGTATTTTCGGTAAAGGAGTTGCTTTATGGCTGAGAAAAAAAGAATTTTTTCCATTGATTTCTGCTGTGTAATAGGCATTATTTTAATGCTTGGATTTCATTTCTTTCAGCGAAGCGGAATTCAGGAAGTTCCTGTCGGAAGCGGTGTTTCGGGTGTGGCACTTCATACTTTAAGATGGCTTTGCATGGCAGGATATCCACTTGTTTTGATGCTTAGCGGTGCGGCTTTTTTGAGAGAGGATTTCTCGTATTCGCAATATAAAGGCTTATTTAAGATTGCTTATTGCATTGCGATAGGGTATTTTGCTGTAAAATATCTCGGTGGAGCCGCTGTAGGAGCTGTTAACAGCAGTGTTACGTTCTATTATTATGGCGGAGTGGAATTTGCTGAGCTTTATGCGTTTATACTCCTTGCGTCACCGTTTCTCAATTGTGCGTATCAGGGCTTGCCTAATAAGAAGGCAAGATTTGCGCTTATAGCTGTAATGTCAGTGATAACGTCTGTTCCTAATATGCTGATTATCAATGATACGAGAATTCTTGCTAATATTTTCAGCGGATTTTATCCTGTTACGCTTTATTTTATCGGTGCATACGTTTATGACAACAGAGAAAATTCGGATATGCTGAGTTCGTTTGTCATGCTTGTGTCGATGTGTCTTGCGCAAGCGATTTTTTCTTACACTGATACTCAGGGTAATGGCGGAGTATTTATTTGTGAGCGTCTGGATAGCTATTCTTCACTTGGGGTAATTGTGTCGGCAGGAGCAATTTTCTCAATATTTTGTAATATAAATGTAAAAAGCGAAAAAATAAAATGTGTTTTCAGAGAGCTTGCAAGATGTGCTATGATAATAATCATGCTTTGCGGATATGCTGAAAACAAGGTTTTGAATGATCTTCTTGCACAAATGGAAGATTTCTCGTATATCAAGTATTTTCTTCCTTATCTGGGCATAATAGTTGTATTGATGTTTGCCGGTGGATTTGTGTTCATGCTTCCGTTTTCGCTTATCAGAATGATTATTTTGAAAAATCGTGAAGAACAGTTTGACGAAGAATACGAGCAGGAAGATTTTGGTGCAGAAGATTACGAGGCTTCACAAGATGATTATTCTGAAAAATTTTCTGGTATAGAAGATACGAAGTATAACAAACAGGTTGCGGATGTACAGCCTGAATTTAACTATGAGCCTGAAACGAAATTCAAGCTCCAAGCGGAGGAAGAAGTTGAATTAACTCCTCGGACAGAACGTGAATATCCTGTTGAAAACAAACCAAAGCCCTTAAAGAAGAAAACACCTGCAACTTTTGATAGCGTTATGACGGAATATACAAATGATTATCATTCAACAACTCCTCCTGACGATGTTGATAAATTGATTGAGCTTATTATGTCAGGAAAATAATTACTTAAAGGAATAATTTATGAACTTACTTTTTATCGGAGATGTTGTCGGGAAAAGCGGCTGTGACTTTTTAGCGAAAAAGTTAAATCAAATAAAGCGTGATTATAATATTGATATTACTGTTGTTAACGGAGAAAACTCTGCAAACGGCAATGGTATAACCAAAGCGTCGGCGGAGTCGATTTTAAATTGCGGAGTTGATGTTATTACTACGGGAAATCATGCGTTCAAGCGTCGTGAGTCAATGGAAATATATGATAATGACGCAATTATTCGTCCGTATAATTATCCTGACGGCTGTATTGGCAAGGGAATATGTGTGCTTGATATGGGGATGTGCAGTGTTGCTGTAGTAAATCTTATGGGAACAGTTTATCTTGACCCTCTTGATAATCCTTTTACGGCGGTAGATGAAATACTGAGCCAGCTTGATACTCCTAATATTATTGTCGATTTTCACGCAGAAGCTACTGCTGAAAAAAAGGCTATGGGCTATCATCTGGCAGGAAAAGTTACTGCTGTGTTTGGCACTCATACTCACGTTCAGACCGCTGATGAAGCTATTCTTGAGGAGCATACAGGCTATATAACCGATGTAGGAATGACTGGCCCTGAAAACTCTGTGCTTGGCGTTTCTGTGAAGCCTGCTGTTGACAGACTTCGCTTCAGATTTCCTGTTCGTTTTTCAGAGGCGGAGGGTGAATGTTTTTTAAACGGAGTTGTTATAAATTTTGACAATAAAACTGGCAAATGTACCAAAATAGACAGAATTATTATAAGATAATACACAAACTTTAAAAAAACTATTGCAATTTATGGTGAAAGGTTGTATAATAAAAGCGTAGAGAAAGCCTAATGGCACAAGTCTTCACACTAAATTCTTCAATATTTTATTCAGGAGGGTTACATTATGGAAATTTTAAAAGTATCTTCACATTCATCTCCAAACTCAGTTGCAGGTGCAATTGCAGGTGTTATCAGAGAGCAGAAGGCTGTTGAGGTTCAGGCTGTTGGTGCCGGTGCTTCGAATCAGGCTATAAAGGCTATCGCTATTGCGAGAGGCTATCTTGCTCCTATTGGAATTGATTTGATTTGCATTCCTGCTTTTGCTAATATTCAAATCGACGGCGAAGAAAGAACTGCCATTAAGTTAATTTGCGAACAGAGATGAC
>SVNL01000094.1 GCA_015066925.1 Ruminococcus sp. | reverse complement strand
GCTGATAATGAGATTGATTAAACCGCTATATACCGTTGATATAGAGTCGTAATAACGAATAAGATTACCCATCCTTGAAACCTCATAACCCGAAGGTCGTTGGTTCAAATCCAGCCGCCGCAACCAACGTAATATAGCCACTTTCCTTAATTGGAAGGTGGTTATTTTTTATAGCAAAACAGGTAAAATACAGCCACCGTACAGCTACCGGCTAAAATTTTGAAATTTTTGCTAATATACCGAATCGCAGAAATAAAAACTATATTAAAGCAAGTTAACCTTGGTTAACAAAGTTTTCTATGTGCTAATATAATTAAATATAGTATAAAAAATGCCAGCTCGCACGAGCTGGCCTAAAGTTTTTTTACTCTGAATCTTCCGGTTTTACTTCAATTAATTCCATCTCTTCTTCCTTTTCATCTACAATATTAATGTTATAGTTTGTAGAATTATCAAGTATAATATTGACACTATGTCCAGCTTTCTGAAGTTTGCAACTTGCTGCCATAGCCATTTTTATATTAGCGGCTTTTTCATCATTGCTCATAGGTGCTACCGAGTTGGAAAGCTTAATTGCGGCGTTCAATTCACTAGTATTTCTCACGTTAACTGTTACATTCCTACTGTTGTTGAGTATAAAATCTGGAAGCGGCGGTGTTGCAGCCTGTGCTACAATAGAAGATGACTGTTGTGCAACCGGGATGTATCCGGTCGAAGGTGCCGTAGAACCTGACGGAGTTACCTGCTGTACAGCATCTCCATACATAGCTGAATTGTATATAGGAGATGTATAAACAGGATTATAACCATAGATATTTGGATAAATGTAATTATTATTCATTTTGATACCCTCACTTTCATTTGAATAAGTTTTATTTCTTCTTGGTTTATGATAAGCGATTTTCATTCCTGTTTTAGTCGTGATCCTGATATACTCATCAGGATCATATTGTATATCTTTACTTGCATCAATTACAAGATCAGAAAGCTTAAAAGATTTACTATTCCAATCATCATTAGGAATATCTTCAAAGATTTCAAGAAAATTAAGATCATCTTCAAAAGAATAGTCTTTAGAGTCAGTTATTTCCTTTGGATTACATTTTATTGGATCAAGTTCATAATCACTGAGAATTTTATTGCAGCTATTCTTAAAGGAATTGAGTCCGCTTGGGCTTTGTGAAAATTTCTTTCCATCAATAAACGAAGTGCCATTAATGACGATATGCAAGTGACGAACCTTGCTGTCTTTATGTAACGCTACAACGCTTTGATATTTGGTATAGTAATCGGCCATTCTTCTTCCGATTTCAACATAATCATCGTCGGTTACTTTAGGATCATCAGGAGTTATCGAGATTACGAAATGCTCTCCCTGTTTCCCTTTTTCTTTATGATGCGCCCTTTTTATAGCATACATATTTCTAAAAATACTATTTTTCGAGCAACCACGCGTACAAATGTATCTACCATTATTTGTTTTATATGGTTCAGTTACATAATTTATAAGCTTAGACATGGATTCCTTAGAATAATTGTATCCTGATACATGTTTAAGTATCGACATATTTATTCCACCTCCTCGTCATCTTCATCAATGTCAATCTGTGTTGTATATTCAATAAGTTCATCGAACTTTGCATTAATATCATTCAAAAGGCCACTTATATACTCTTCCCCTTCAGCACTAAGTGCTTTACCACGTGTTGCCATGGCAAAATCAATTTGAAGTTGAGTAATAGCTTTTGCAATACTTCCACTTTCATCAAGAAAAACCAGTTTATCCTTACTGAGAGCAAGAGAACGTATATACTGACTAGAACTAACTCCTATTCTTTTTGCAGCATCATCGATCAGCTGCTTTTCTTCTTTAGATAACCTAATTGTTATTCTTGTATCAAGTTTGGACATAATTATTACCTCCTGTAATATAAATTGAGTTTGTTGATTTTCTTCCTTTGCTACTTGCAATATAATGAGTTTTATGATATAATCTTATGGGAGATGGTTCTCCCATAAGATCTATAGTGTTACGCACTCTTGCTTTTGGGCTTTTCATCAGTGTCATACTTCACTTGATTTTCTTTGTCACCACTGTTGCTAATCTTGTTGTAATTGTCATCACAAGTGCTGATGTTAGTACGTAATTTTAATCCATAAAAACCATTTACGTACGAAGCTCCGTTTGGAACTTTTTTATATATGATACTCGAATTGCTAAGCTTGACTATATCATAAAACTTGCTTTTTCCGATAGGTTCAAAAGCATTTCTCTTACACCAATCAATATACATGTTGTATAATCCTACGGATGAAACATAACCATTCGTATCGAATTCAAAGCATTCATTAAGAAAGCTTTCAGCTGTATGGAGTTTGGCTTTTTCATGATTTATAAGCTCAAGAGACTCTTTACTGAGTTTGAAATCGTAGTTTGATTCTATAAAGTTTTTGAGTACATCTACAGCTTCAGAACATATAGAATCAACCTCAGAGAAAAGTTTCTGTGGGAATTTGGGATCAGGTTTACCTTTATATCCGGCAACTCTGATCACTGTAAGTCTGTCTAAGCTTGCATCATCAGGATTACGATACTGAGGAAATGCGTTTGATGCTGCAATAAAGTGAACTCTTGGAGTAACGGAAGTGTGATTTTTGTAAAGAAGACGACCATTTATAGGTTCACAGCTTATAACACTTTTAAAGCCACCATCTTCTTTGATTTTTCCTATAGTAACATCACGACTAAGATTCACCTTAATGCCGCCCTCATAGCTTGCAACGGATGCTTCACTTCCTATCTGATCAAATGCATTGGTTCTGACATAATCAATACCTATTCCCTTCTCGATAAGATCGAGAATTTTGGATTTAGCTGAATTGCCTGGACCTATGAATATGATGGCTTTTTTTACATCGTCAAGTGATGATAATGAATAGCCTATTACATTGAGTAAGCTTGCTTCGTTATTATTACCAATACTACTTTCGACGAAATATTTATATGTATCGAGCTTTCTGTCATTTTTAGGAATATATGAGAAAGCGAAACAGTAATCGAAACAATAGTTATTGTTATGTGGAAGAAGTTTCTGTTTATTTATATCATAGACGCCGTTTGCGACGTTGATATAGTTTTTATTATCTTCATAATGATCTTCAAAGTTTATCTGAAGCTCAAGACAATCCTTTACCCTGAGAACAGACTCTTTTACATCCTGAGTCTTGATGCTGTAGCGATCATTAGGATGTATCATATATTTTATGATTGCTATCAATGCATCTTCGTCAGGAATATAATGATAATGAGTATTCAATTTAAGATAAGGTCTGAAATTATTAAAGAATAATATCTTTACTCCTATCAGATAGAGCGATAAATCCTCTGCAACATCCTTCTTGTTTATGACACGAAAAAGTTCAGATGGAAGATTTATCTTCGCAATTAAATCGTGAATATTCTTCATAAGGTTTCCTCCTTAGTTTTATTAATATTATCGCTCATTCTGAGCATTGCATTGTACTGTCCCTCAAGGTCGGTATGTACATAAGTACGAGCTGTAAAGTCTGTACTGTAGTGACCGAGAAGCGTCGAAATGTTTTTAAGGTCCATTCCGTATTTTAATGCTGTTGAAGCAAAGGTGTGCCGCAAAGTATGTGGTGTAACCTTACCTTCAAGACCTGCTTTTCTTACCATTTCCTTAAACCAGTTACGGTAAGTGGAAGGGTCAATAAAACCGCCGTTTTCATTGCAGATTATGTAGGGGTCGTCCATATAACAGGATTCGGACACAGCTGCTACATTACTCTGCCATGTAAAATAATCATTCAAAGCATAGGACAACTCAGGTGTAAGCGGAATCTTACGATTTGAATTATCGCTTTTAGTTTCGCTTTCACGAAGAATTGTCTTATGCTTCCCTTTAGTGGCATCGTTGAAATCCGTTACTCTCTGAAGGCTTTTGTTAATATCCAGATAGGATATGCCTTCATCGGTTTTTATCGAACTTCTGCGGAGAGCAAGAAGCTCTCCGATACGAAGTCCCGTGCCGAGCGAGATAACGATTCCGATACGCCAGCGTTCTCCTGAACATGCCTTTAACAAGGCTGTCTGCTCGTCCAAGTTAAGAAAGCTTATCTTGGGTTTGCTTGTTTTGGGGAGAACAACATAATCAGCTGGATTGCTAAGAATTAACTGATTACCGATAGCCTGCTTAAGTGCTTTGTGAAGCATATTAAACAGGTTGCGAATCGTCTTAGCATTCAACCCGCCCTTTCCGTCGAGACGACCTGATTCACAGAGATGTTTGGAAAATGACTGTAAATCTGCAGTCGTCAGACGGTTAAGTGGGATTTTGGCTATTTTATGGCTATTAATATGGCGTTCGATGTATGTTGTGTAATTCATTCGAGTACTTTCTCGAATATTTACACAGTAGTCTGTAAGCCACTGTCTGAGCCACTCTATAAGAGGAGCATCAGAATCAACTGATATAGAGCCCAACCTGATGATTTCAAGCATCTTGTTAAGCCATATCGAGCACTCTTTACGATTTTTACGATAGATGCATTTTTTAGTAGGCTTTCCGGAAGCGAGGTGCAACGTTACCGCTGCTACCCACTTACCATCCTTGCGCTTATAAATACTTCCTTCGCCATTACCACGTTTGCGTGACATGTTTTCACCTCCATTCTGAATTAAGATATATCCCCCTTACAATTAATTTGTACTGGGGTATGTGTGGTCGCTTATCCAGCGATTAAA
>SVNL01000019.1:24665-28669 GCA_015066925.1 Ruminococcus sp. | reverse complement strand
CGCTGTTACTCTTGTCTGAATCTTTTCAGTCGGATTATCAAGCAAACTGAATTCTATAAAATCACCGACCTGTACCTGCTGCCTCTTTTCATCATTCAGACGAAGCTCTATTGTTTTACTGCCATTCCTGATTTTTATAAACGGCGATTCTTTTAATTTCATATGATGCAGCATAAATTATCACTCCTCGCATTTTATCTGTGTTTTTTTGTTAAGGTAATTATAGCATATTTTACTAAACACTTCAATACAGAAATCCAAATACAAAAAACACACCCGAAGTTCCCCTCGGATGTGGTGTGAAAAATATAAATTTACAAAATCGCCCATTTTACCCCTTTGAGATACGCAGAGTTTTGTTGAAAACCTTCAGCAAACTGCATTATGTAACCTTCAATCTTTTGGCGAGAACTAACAATAAATAACAGTAAGAAACGGGGTTTTCCAATGTTGTCTGTGACGGGTCACCCTCACGAATACGCATTGTACGTCTAATTTCTTTTGGAATTACAACTCTGCCGAGGTCATCAATACGTCTTACAATTCCTGTTGCTTTCATATTTTTACCTCCAAAAATTATATTTTGTTGTGCAGTTATTATTTACGGTAATTTTTCGTTTATTCTGAAAATTTCGGAAATAATTTTTAATATTTATACTCTGTATTTATTACAGCAAAAACATTTTCCATTACAAATTAAAAAACTCAAGAAGCTTAATACTTCTTGAGCATAATTAGTATAAAAACATGTAAAGTTCAGCAAATTATTTTACTTCACCTTTTTTAAGTCGTGAAAGATAGTCTTTTGTTTCTGACGCAACAACTCCCGAAAGTGCAAGAAGAGCAATAATATTCGGAAGTGCCATAAGACCGTTAAAGATGTCTGCAAGATTCCACACAGCTTCAACAGTAAGATATGGACCTATAAATATTGCTAAAATATAAATCCATTTATAAATTGTCGAAGTTTTTTTCTTTGCACCTGTAAGATATGAAAGACATCTTTCCGAATAATAATTCCATCCTAGAATTGTAGTAAAAGCAAAAACAGTAAGACATATCATAAGCAAAAATGATGATATTTTTTCAGGAAACGGTAACCCGTAAGCAAAAGCGTCAATAGTAATATTTACGCCCTCAAGTCCCTTATCATAGCTTCCTGCCATAACAATAGAAAGTCCTGTCATAGTACATACAACAATTGTATCAATAAAAGTTCCGGTCATGGTAACCATTCCCTGTCTGACAGGTTCATTTGTTTTTGCGGCGGCAGATGCTATCGGAGCCGAACCAAGTCCTGCTTCATTGGAGAAAATTCCTCTCGCAACACCGCTTCGCATTGATAATTTTAAAACAGCAAATCCTGTAATTCCTCCAGCAAGCGGACGAATTCCAAATGCTCCTTTTATTATTTCAGCTATTGCTGACGGAACTTCTTTGATATGGCAGATAATAATAACCAGACAACTTAATACATAAATAAGTATCATTGCAGGAACTATTATTTCAGAAACAGCTGCTATTCTTTTTATGCCACCTATAATAATAAGTGCTGCAAGAATTGTGATAATAAGTCCTGCAGTTACAGTTACATATGTATATTCTCTTCCGAAAACAGTCAGAGTATGATTTGAAGCAGCGTCAAAAAAATTATTTGCAGCTG
The DNA here is from genome assembly GCA_015066925.1 of Ruminococcus sp. Lineage (GTDB taxonomy): Bacteria > Bacillota > Clostridia > Oscillospirales > Ruminococcaceae > Ruminococcus. The sequence continues at coordinate 27,006 of SVNL01000019.1, read as the reverse complement.
TTGTTATACCGTTTATCTGAGTAATAGTACCTATTCCCATAAGTCCTGCAAGAAGTCCGAACACAGCAAACAACTTTGCAAGCCATTTCCAGCCTTTACCCATACCATTTTCTATATAATAAAACGGACCACCTAGATAATTTCCGTTTTTATCCTTTACTCTGTATTTTATAGCAAGAAGTCCCTCGGCATATTTTGTTGCCATACCGAAAAAGGCTGCTATTTCCATCCAAAAAAGCGCTCCCGGACCTCCTGCCGCAACAGCTGTTGCTACTCCGACTATATTACCTGTTCCAACAGTAGCCGAAAGTGCTGTACAAAGTGCCGCAAAGCTTGAAATCTCGCCATTCCCGCCTTTTTCACTGCTAACCATATATTTAAGCGATTTTCCAAGTTTCCTAACCTGTAAAAAACCTGTACGCACAGTAAGTAATATTCCACATGCTATAATCAGAACAATTAACGGAATTCCCCATACACAATTATCAATCTTAACTAATATTTCATTGAATTTAGACATTACTATAACTCCTGATTTATTATTCAAAATATCCGTTAAATTATACCATATATTTATATTATCAGTCAAGATTTAACCTTTATTATTGTTATAATAAAGGTTCAGTTGTCAATGATAGTTGACAACTGAACACTATTTATATGATATTTCCTTATTTTACAATTGCAAATAATCCCAGAATATGATATAATAGTAGCAAACTACTATTATATTTTATTTAAAGACCTTGCAGATGCGCAAATTATAAATTTGCTCCATGCACATCGGGCGATTATATCAAAAATCTGCGATTTTATGATATAATAATCAAAAACAAATATATTCGGGAGGAAGTTAAAATGAAACGGAAAAGAATTCTCATCCCTATAATTATCATTGTATTTATGCTCATTCTTAATATAGTAGCCTGGATTTCAACAGCATTTTCAGATTTTTACGTCAATAAAATATTTCCCGTGATTATGACTCCCTTTTCATTCCTTACAGGTCTTTTTCCTTTCTCTGTCGGAGAACTTCTGATAAAAATCGGATTAATTGCTCTTGTTATAGGAATAGTATTATTTATCATTCTGATGATCACAAAAAAATTTCCACGCAAAAAAGTAATATCGGTTTATGCAGTTGCAATTCTGTGGATTGCTACATATATTTTTTCTTCACTTACTACAAATTTCTTTATACTCTATCATTGCACTCGTTTTTCGGATAAATACTTTATTGAAAACGAACATAATGACAGTCAGCTTATAGAGCTTTATAATATTATTGTCGAAAACGCAAATGAACTTTCTGAAAAGGTACAGCGTGATGAAAACGGTTTCTTCGTTTTAAGTGACGACTTAAATTCAAATGCTAAGTCAGCACTCAAAAATATTTCCGATGAATATCCGCTTTTGAATGGTTATTATCCCAACGCAAAAGCAATAAGCTCTGATTATTTTATGAGCCAGAACGCCTTGCTGGGAATATACTTTCCTTTTTCGCTTGAAGCAAATTATAATCCTGTAACTTATGATATAAATCTGCCAAATACAATCTGTCATGAATTTGCTCACCTTAAAGGAATTATCCAAGAAGATGAAGCAGGATTTCTTGCTTTTATCGCTTGTATAAACAGTGAAAGTAATGATTTTAAATACAGTGCATACATAAATGCTCTTGAATACGTTTATAACGAAATGTGCAATTCAGGAATTTCTATCTACAGCGATGATATTGTTCAGATTAATTCAAACGTTGATAAAGATTTGTTTAAATTTGTACCTGAGCAATATTGGGAGGAAAACGAAGATAAAGAAATTATTTCAACAGAAACTATTGAGGTAATCTCTGATTTTACAATTGATACAAGCCTTAAATTAAATGGTGTTGAAGATGGTGCAAACAGCTATGACCGAATGGTAAATCTGTTGCTTGATTATTATTTCCCATCAAAATGAACTAACTGTTATACGCCAGATGATTACAAAATACAAATCCGGAGAGGTGTTTATTTCTTCTCCGGATATTATAACGTTTTAAACTCGCTGATTAATCTATTTAAAACAACTTATCACTTTATGATATTGCTGATTTTTCAAAAAAATATTGACATTCTATTTTTGTTATGATATAATTAAAATGTTGTACGAGGTGTGGCTCAGTTTGGTAGAGCGCTGCGTTCGGGACGCAGAGGCCGTGGGTTCAAGTCCCGTCACCTCGACCAAAAATTTCCGCAATTTTGGTGTTTTCACTGGGATTGCGGTATTTTTATATTCAAATACAAAATCCGCACTCGCTTTATGAGTGCGGATTAATTAAAAGTATGATTATTTTTACTGC
>SVNL01000019.1:15908-24565 GCA_015066925.1 Ruminococcus sp. | reverse complement strand
AATTAATATTTGCATTTATTTCTGCTCCGCCCCATTCAACAACTGTAAAGCCATTTCTTTCAAAAGTTTCAAGCTCCTGAGGTTCAACGCTTACAGCATCTTCAAGTGGAACATATACCATAAAGATTCGGCATATGCTGTCAGGGGTAGGAGTAATGTTAAGCTTTGCGGAATCTGTATATTCATCATCCTGGAAGGTAATGAAATTGTACGCATTATGCTCCATTAATGGAAGCCAGTATACAATAAACTCATTCATTTCTTCTTCGGTAAGTCCCATATATGTGAGTTTTTCCTTGAGGAATTGCTCTGTATCACTGCCTGCAACACAGAATCCCTTTGAGTAATCAAATCTTGTACGACAGTTTTTTGCATCCCAGAATAAATATTTATGATGTGTACCGTCAGCTTTATTTATAAGTGTACCATCGGGATATGCAGTAACATCCCAGCCGTTATTATATTTAGGATATGTTGTTGAGAGTTCTGCTTCGGTCAGTTCAAGCTCAACATGAACATCGGTTTCCTGTTCGGGATAGAGATATATAACAGGCTTTGCAGGATAAACTTCAAATTCTACGTTCCGGACGTCATTTTCTTCGTCATAAGCTTCAATCCAGCCTGTAGTAAGTCCATCTTCGATATACATCCAGTTATTATTGCCATCCATATATCCCTTTTCATAAATTCTTCTTCCTTTAGGAATAGTATACATCGACCTATATTTTTTATCAGGTCCGAAATATACAGTAAGCTCTTCTGTAGTTACTAGTACAGGTGAATAATAATCTACATAATGATCAGGTTCAACGCAGATAAAATTATAATACTTACACAATTCTTTTCTCATAAGAATAAGGTCAAATACGGTCAACTCATTATCAAGGTCAAAATCGGCTTCATAACAATTATAAATCTCCTCGCCGTCATCTGCCATTCCGTTAAGCCACTTCTGTAATGTTACTGCATCAGCAATGTTAAATTCACCGTCACCGTTTATATTTCCTGAAACCTCAATCTTTATTCTGAATATAAGATCCATTGATTCGTTGCTATAATAGGTAACTTCCGGCTGATCTTTAGTGATGAATTCAAACGAATCAGCATATTTGTAATAATGTGCCAACTGATCGTTTTTTATAATAAAATTATTGGAATTGACAGTAAAAAACGGACCTGTATACATCCAGCCTCCGGTCACATTCGGATTCTTGATTCCGATATTCGTACCAAATGTGAATTCGTGGAAATTTAACACTTCATCAGGAATTAACTCCCCTGTATCCTTGTCATATATAATAACTCTTGTTGCACCGTCGGGAAGAATCGGATCGGGATAGCTTTTGTAACTTAGATAGCAGTTTACCTTAATGTGTTTTTCTTCTTCGGCTGTGACTTCAAATCCTTCAAATTCATAGTAGCCGTCTTCCGTTCTTATATCGAAAGAATAACTGCAATGCGGATCATAGGCTCTGATTGAATCAATAACGCATGGATTGGAGTCAATCGGAAAAAGCTCATCGAGCAAACGCTCATCCGGACTTTGTGGTATGGTACTTTTCAGAAATGATGAGTTTTCGGGAACGTCAATCAGCTCCCCTGTGGCTTTGTCTATAAATGTTATAATGGTACTTCCGTTTGAGCAGTCAACAATTTCAGAGCAGTTGTTTTTTATGTTATATCTTCCGTTTGTTATATCAAAAGGAGCTTCATCTGACCAGTGTCTGCCAACTGACCATTTAACATCAACCAATCCGTCTGCAATCGGCTCATATACCATAACAGATCGAGAACTCTGTCCGTCAACAAGCTCTACCTCTGAACGCAAATCAAATCCGTTGCAGTCAGATTCCATATAATATTCAATTTCGCCATCGCCATTCTGCTCCATTTCAAGAGAAGCTCCTGTGCTTGCGTTCACGTCTGCACAATATGCGATATATGGGGTGTGGGTATAAGGGTTGGAATAAACGCAGGCAGCACTGGAAGCAAGCGTAGAATTAAGACTGTAGCTTTTAAGCCAATTATACTCAGCAGGGCAGTCGGGAAGCCAATTGTAAATATCGGTCTGTTCAATGAAACCGCTTGGATTTTCAAAGGTGAATGTATCAATTATTTTTTTCTTATAACCTGCACCGAGGTCTTCTATCCATTCTACCGTCAGGTCATGTCCCTCCAGTACTCGGAATATCTGGACTTTAAAGATATACTGAACTTCGCTGTTTGCATAATTTTCGAAAAAGCTGTAATCGTCCGTAGGAATACCTAATTTATTGCATAATTCTTCATATTCTGCAAGAGCTTCCTCATCATTCGGGTCGGGCTGTTCGGGGATTTCAAGCTCAAATACCGCAGTACTTGTACAGGCAGGAGTATTAATCATCGCCATACTTCCTGAATAAGATGTTATATATTTATCTTTTTCATCTGAACGCATTGGTTTTACAATACAAATGAAATTATCCTCTACGTGAGTTTTTCCGTAGGTGTTATAGAATTCCATTGCATCAATAAAATTCATCGGCGTCCATTCGGGCAGCGTGCCGATAACTGAATCCATCAAAGGAGAATCGGCAGCCTGCACAGCTGGCAGTGGTGCTGCGGAAGCAAGCATAATACCTGCGGTTAAGAGTGAGATTAGTTTGTTTTTCATATTAATTCCTCCAATCTGTTAAAAAAAGTTACGTAAACACTTTTTTATATTATACATCATTATTATAAACAATGTCAATAAATTTTCGGTAAGATGCTTTTTTATGGGGTAAGATGCATTGACACGAGATTTTTATTACTACTATGCTATCAAATAAATCAAAATGAATAAAAATACTTGTAATATTGATAAAAATGTGTTAAAATTATTATCAGTGGGGAGTTTTGGAAGAAAAAATATATATTTTATATTTGGGGGTAGATATTATGAATCTATTATCAAGAGTCAGTACTGTATTAATGTCGGCTGTTATTGCTGTTCAGGGAATCAGCATCAGCTCAGCCAAAAGAACAAAAGCTTCTGCCGAAACAGCAGTAGTTATTTCTCCGATTGATACATACGAAATCAACAACGGAGTATTTGAGGGTTGGGGAACCTCTCTTTGCTGGTGGGCAAATCGTATCGGATATTCAGATTCTCTTTCACAACAGGCGGCTGATGCATTTTACGGCGATAATGGTCTTCGCCTTAATATTGCACGTTTTAATATAGGCGGTGGAGATGACCCGTCACACGATCATATAACAAGAACCGATTCTAATATGCCGGGATATACAACATATAAAAACGGAAAAGTTGAATATGACTGGACAGCTGATGCAAATCAGAGAAACGTTCTCAAACGTTGTGTTGAAGCAGCAGGAGAAGATGCAATAGTTGAAATGTTTTCGAATTCTCCGCCATATTATATGACTAACAGCGGCTGTACTTCAGGTGCAAAAGACGCAGGCAAAAACAATTTAAGAGATGATTCTTATACAGCATTTGCCGAATATCTTGCAGAAGTATGCAGGCATTACCGTGATGAATGGGGAATTGATATTCAGAGCGTTGAGGCAATGAACGAACCCTATACAAATTACTGGGGTGCTTACAGCTATAAACAGGAAGGATGCCATTTTGATATAGGTGCATCTGAAAGTAAAATAATTACAGAGCTACAGAAATCTATGGCATCAAGAGGTATGGGCGATGTTATTATCTGCGGAACAGATGAAACATCAATTGATACTCAGATTAACGCTTTCAATGCATTATCCGCTGAAGCAAAAAATGCAATAAGCAGAATAGATACTCATACATATGGCGGAAGCAAACGTTCACAGCTTAAAGAGCTTGCTCTCTCTTCAGGAAAAAATTTATGGATGAGTGAAGTGGACGGAAATGGTACAGCAGGTAGCAATGCAGGTGAAATGAGTGCCGCATTATGGCTTGCACAAAGAATTACCACAGACTGCAACGACCTCAATGCAAGTGCATGGATATTATGGCAAGTAATAGATAAGCATATCTGTGCTGCCGGATATAACGGAAAGAAAGATTCAGGTATGCCTGATATCTCAACAGGCTTCTGGGGAACTGCTGTTGCCGACCATGATAAAGATACAATTATTCTTACAAAAAAATACTATGCTTTCGGACAGTATTCACGATATATACGCCCCGGAATGACTATGCTTAATTCTTCGGGAACTACTATGGCTGCATATGATGAAAAAAACGGTCAGCTTGTTCTTGTAGCATATAATACATCAGGAAATTCTGAAAACATTACTTTCGACCTTACTCAATTTGACGAGGTTGGTACTTACGCTGACGCTGTACGTACAAGCTTATCTGAAAATTGGGCAAATGCCGGTAAAACTGAAATTTCAGGAAAAATATTAAAAGCGACAATGCCTGCAAATTCAATCACAACATACATTATCGGCGGAGTTAAGGGCAATACTGAAATGGGACAAAAAATCACTCCTGTTTCACTCAGCGGAAGTAATTCGTGGAAAAATGATTCAACATACGGATATGAAAAGGTTTTTGACGGTGATAATTCAACATTTTTTGACGGACTCGGAAACGGTTGGGTTCAGATGGATTTAGGCGAAATGTATGAAATATCTGCTGTTGGTTTTTGTCCTCGTTCAGGTTATGAATACAGATGTGCAGACGGTATGTTTATGGTTTCTGATGATGGCATAAACTGGAAAACTGTTTACACTATATCAGGCAGACCTTCGTTCGGTATGCATTATGCAAAGATTGGCGATGAAAATGTTACCGGAAGATATGTTCGCTATCAGGTTCCTGAAGGCACTCCAAACAACGGCGTTAACAAAGATAACGTTTATTGCTGTAATATGGCTGAAATTGAAGTTTATGGAAAATCAATCAAACTCAGCGGATTCAATAAAATAGATATTACTCCAGAAAATATTACAGGCTCCGAGCCTTGGAAGCAATCTCAGAATACTGCTGATAAAGTATTCGACGGAAACAACAATACTTATTTTGACGGAACAGGAAATGGCTGGGTTCAAGCTGATTTAGGTAAAAACCACAAAATAGATGCTATTGGATTTTTTCCCAGAAAGGGATATGAATACCGTTGTCCTGACAGCGTATTTATGGTATCGCAGGACGGAATTAACTGGACAAAAATTCATACTATTAATAGCGTTCCTGAATCCAAGATGAATTATATATACTTCTCTGATAATGTACAAGCAAGATATATTCGTTATCAGGTTCCTGAAGGCACTCCGAACAATGGTGTTAATAAAGATAACGTTTACTGCTGTAACATGGCAGAATTAGAAATTTACGGTAAAACTTCTAATGTTTACGGAGATGTTAATGCAGACGGTAATTTTGATATAGCTGATCTTGTTATGCTCAACAGATTTATTCTCGGAAACGGAGAATTAAATGATTATTCGGCTGCCGACCTTTGTCATGACGAGAGTATTGACATTTTTGATTTAACAGCTATGAGAATACTTTTCAGTTCATCCTTAAAATAATAAAAATGCATAGATAATGCCGCACAAAGTCACTTACAGGCTTTGTGCGGTGTTGCATGAATATAATAAAAATAAAAGAGGGGTTTTGATATGAATTTATTAAAGAAAATAGCTATAATAACTGCAAGCGTATTATTATCAGGACAATTTTCTTTGATTAACACTCAGGCTTCACAATATTCGCAAAAAACAGTACATATTCCGTATGCCGATACATCCAAGGATATTATAAGCGGTGCGGAATATACAATAATGGTTCGTTTAAGCGGTAAATATATTACAGCTCAATCAAACGGCAACGTATGTCAATGGGAAAATCTTCAGAATGCCTCACAAAAATGGAAAATATTTGTTCTTGAATCAGGTATGTGCAAAATTCTCAGTAAACAAAATCCAAATCTTGCACTTACTGTAGATAACGGAAACTCAGACAACGGTAATAATATTTCGCTTAAAGAATATGAAAATCTGCCGTCACAGCATTTTATTCTTCACCGTACAGATGATGCATATTATATTACAGCCGAATGTTCCGGCAATGCTGCTCTTGATATTTATGATATCAGCTATGAAAACGGAGCAAATCTTGATCAATGGGATTACTGGGGCGGTGAAGGTCAAAAATTTTATATACGACCTGTTGACAATAAATATACATTAATAAAAGGAAATATCAACGGTGATAATGAATTGGATATTTTTGACCGTCTGCTTATGCAAAAAGGTATGGTTGATACCTTTGATACTGTAACTTATAATATTGCAGATTTAAACAGTAACAATTCTATTGAAGAAAATGATATTTCCACTCTGACAGAATTTCTTCTGACTGAAAATACCCAAACAGAAGCCTATATTGATATTGAATATGATAAACCTGATGTGGCATATCTGTTTGCTTATTTTCTTGGAAATTCTCCTGAGCAGGAACAGCTTTCATACGCAATCAGCTATGACGGATATAATTTCAAAGCTCTCAATAACGGCAAATCCGTATGGAAATCAAGTGTCGGAACTGAATGTATACGTGATCCATATATTTTTAAAGGCGAAGACGGATTATATCATCTTCTCGCAACAGATATGAAGTCATCTCTCGGTTGGAACAGCAACAGAAATCTGATAAGTGCGGTTTCTACCGACCTCGTACACTGGTTTGACGAAACACTGATTGAAATTGCCGACAAATATCAGATTATGCAAGGAGCAGACAGAGCATGGGCTCCACAGGCAATCTACGACCCCAAACGTGAATCATATATGATTTATTTTGCAGCAAGAGTTCCGGGACGTGATGACCGTACTGTTATGTACTACGCTTACAGCAAAGACCTCAAAAAGCTTGATACCGAACCAAAGCTTCTATTTGCACCGCAAAACGGAAATGATGCAATTGATTCTGATATTATATATAAAAACGGTAAATTTTATATGTACTATAAAAATGAAACAAACAAGAAATTATACCTTGCAATATCAGAAAACGCTGATGGTCCATATAACGAGGTTAAACAGATTTCTGCAGACGGTCTTGGCGTAGAAGGACCTAATATCTACAATATTATCGGTACAGATGAGTGGATTATGATGTCTGACGCTTACGGTGATGGTTATTATGTAATGCAAAAAACCACTGACCTTACTAATTTTACATATATAGACAGAAATAATTACAGCTTTGATTTTACTCCTCGTCACGGCTATGTAATCCCTATAAACAGCGACCAATATACTGCACTTATCAATGCTTTTCCTTCTGATTCAATAAAAAAATTCAACACAGATATTCAGGATGTTACTGTCAATACAAAAACAGGTTCTGAGCCTGTAATGCCTGACACTGTAACTGCTGAATACAGTGATGGAAGCACGGCAGAGTTTCCTGTTGAATGGAATTACTCTGATTTAGCCAATGTTGATACAAATAAAAAAGGAGATTATCTTGTAAGAGGTACTGTAAAGACAAGCAGTGATTTATATGATAATCCGTTTATTTCTGAACGTGCTGATCCGTATATAGTTGACGGCGAAGACGGAAATTACTATTTTACCGCATCATATCCTGCCTATGGAAGTGTTGATAAAGGCTATGACAGAATTATTCTGCGTAGAAGCAATACTGTAGCAGGACTTGCCTCAGCACAGGAAAAAACAATCTGGACGGCACATAACAGCGGTATTCTTGCAAAACATATCTGGGCACCTGAAATGCATAAAATAAATGGCGTATGGTATATGTTTTTTGCGGCAGGAAGCAGCGATAATATATGGGCAATACGTCCATATGTATTAAAATGCAATGGTGACCCTTATACAGGTAGCTGGACAGAATGCGGACAAATGCAGTCAACTTACGGTGATACGGAATCATTCCGCAGCTTTTCTCTTGATATGACATATTTTGAGCATAATGGAAAACATTATGTTATATGGGCAGAAATTAAAGGCGATTCTTCTCTGTTTATGGCAGAAATAAATCCTGATGAACCATACAAACTTATATCTCAGCCTATTCTTCTTACAAAGCCTGAATATAACTGGGAGCTTGTAAATAATCGTGTTAACGAGGGTGCTGCTGTTCTTAAAACAGATAATAAGGTGTATGTATTCTTTTCCGCTTCGGGAACAGGCTCGGAATACTGCGTAGGCCGTCTTGAAGCAGATATTAATGCGGATTTAATGGATCCTGAAAGCTGGAAAAAAATTACAAAGCCTGTTCTCTCCTCTTCTGATATGAACGGTGAATCAGGTCCGGGACATAATTGTTTTGTTGTTGATGAAAATGATAATCTTCTTATCGTTTATCATGCACGCCCTGCTTCACATTCATCAAAAAGCTGTGGTTCATACAATGCAGACCCACTTTACGACCCTTGTCGTCATACAAGAATCAGACGTGTTCTTTTTGACCAGAATGGTACTCCTGATATCAGTATGAGTTCATCATCTGAAATTTCCGCGCAAAACAAAGAAATAACTGCTGTTGTTTCTGTAAAATAATTCTGAAAGATATTAAAAGCGCCCTCTGTGATAAGATGGATAGTTATATAGAAATATTCCTTGAGGGAGCCCCTTTTGAAAAAGGGACCTCTCTCAAACTCCCTCCCTAAAACTTTCAATGTAATTTTCAAATATTGGGCTAAAAG
>SVNL01000019.1:0-15808 GCA_015066925.1 Ruminococcus sp. | reverse complement strand
GCTATCGTACTTCCTGTAAAAAATTTTTTCTTACATTGACTTAAATAAAAATTTATGATATGATATTATGTGGGATTTTATCCCCATTTTTATTTTTTCTTGATTATAATATGGTATGTTAAGCTAAATCAGTAATAATCTGTTTTATATTTAGCTTCAACATCACATCATGAAAGAAAAAAACTATTTGTCAGAATGGAGATTTAAATGCATTTTAATGAACTGAACTTATCTCAAGAGCTTATTATGGCTGTTGATGACCTTGGATTTGAGGAAATGACAGAAATCCAGGAAAAAAGCATTCCGCTTCTTTTAGAGGGAACCGACCTTATCGGTCGCTCAAATACAGGTACGGGTAAAACCGCAGCATTCGGAATTCCTGCAATTGAAAGTATCACCGCAGAAATGTCACGCTGTCTTCAGGTTCTTATTCTCTGTCCTACAAGAGAACTTGCTATGCAGGCTTGTGATGAGCTAAAAAAATTTGCAAAATACAAAAAATGGGTAAAGCCTGCTGCTGTTTACGGCGGAGCAAGCATGGAAAAACAGATTTACACTCTTAAACGAGGTGCTAATATCGTTGTCGGAACTCCGGGACGTGTTATGGATCATATCAGACGTCGTACATTAAAGCTTGATAATATTAAAACAGTTATCCTCGACGAAGCAGACGAAATGCTTAATATGGGCTTCAGAGATGATATAGAAAGTATTTTAAATGATATTCCTCAGGAACACCAGACTGTTCTGTTTTCAGCTACAATGCCTCCTGAAATAATGAATATCACAAAAAAATATCAGAATAATCCTGCTGTAATCAAAATTGCCGCAAAATATAAGACTGTTGACCTCATTCAACAATTTTATTTCGAGGTTGCTATGGGACGAAAAACCGACGCTTTAAAGCTTCTTCTTGCCGCATATCAGCCTAAATCATCTATGGTTTTCTGCAACACCAAAAAAATGGTTGATGAACTTACCGAAGCACTTTTAAGCGGTGGATTTAAAGCTGTGGGACTTCATGGTGATATGAAACAGAGTCAGCGTACTCAGGTTATGAACAGCTTTAAATGCGGTGCAACTTCAATTCTCGTTGCAACAGATGTTGCCGCAAGAGGTATTGATGTAAGCGGTATTGATGCTGTTTTTAACTACGATATTCCTCAGGATAACGAATACTATATCCACAGAATAGGTCGTACAGGCCGTGCAGGTCATACAGGTGCTGCCTATACTCTTGTCAGCGGACGACGTCAGGTAAATGAACTTAAAGATATTTCACGCTATACAAAAGCTGAAATCATACACATGGAACTTCCTGAAAAAGACGATATAATAGACATTAAATTGCAATCTCTTAAATCAGATATAACCGAGCTTCTTCAAAACAATATATCTGAAGCAGCTTATGACCTTATTGAAAATTTAGAAAACAACGGTATTTCTCCTAAGAAAATTGCCGCTGCACTTATAAACAGACAGCTTGACGAGGTTATCTCTTCGCTTCCAGAATTTGATATTCCGAAGCCTATCAGACGCAACAAAAACAGACCTGCCGTAAATACTGTTAAGGTTGATATAAGTATAGGCAGAAATCAGCGTATTGCTCCTAATTTCATTCTTGGTGCACTTGTTGATGCAACCGGAATGTCAGGCAGAGAATTCGGTAAAATTGATATTTTCGATAAACATACTACCGTTGAAGTTCCCGAAAGCGAGTCTGACTATGTCATTGACGCTATGAACTTTATTAAAATCAACGGTCATCAGGTAGAGGTAAAGCTATACGATGGCAAAAGCAAATCTTCTGAAAAAAGATTTGATAGAGATAAATCAGATAACCGCAGAAAACGTTTTGATAAATTCAAGGGTAATAAAAAACGTCCCGAAACTCATCCGGAAAGAAAAAGACGTCCTAAAAAAAGACATTGATTGAGGTGAATTTTATGAATAATAAGAAAAAAAGTACAGATAAATCTTTAATTATGCGTATTGTAGTTCTTGCAGTTTGTGCTGTTATGTTCCTTGGCATACTTATTATGCCTTTCTTTAGCTGATATACTGTCTTTTCAGACAATATATAAGAAATGAGGTTGTTTATGGCTAAATCCAAAACTGTTTATACTTGTAATCAATGCGGATTTGAAAGCTCCAAATGGAATGGAAAATGTCCTTCTTGCAATGCTTGGAACAGCTTTGAGGAAACAATAACTGCTTCAGCAAGAACTTCTGCTTCAATATCTGCTGATCTGTCTGATAATATTCTGGAGCTTTCGGATATTCAATACGATACCGATATCAGATACGATACAGGATTAAATGAACTTAACCGTGTTCTGGGCGGAGGTCTTGTAAAAGGCTCTATCGTCCTACTTGGCGGTGAGCCGGGAATAGGTAAAAGTACAATTCTGCTACAGATTTGCCAATTTCTCGGCGAAGAACACTCTATACTTTATGTTTCGGGTGAAGAATCTGCCCGTCAGCTTAAAATCAGAGCTGAACGTCTTGGTGTTGATACAGAAAATCTCTACATTCTTCCCGCAAATGATGCCGAAGCTGTTTCCGAAACCATTAAAAACAGTAAACCCGATATCGCCATAATAGACTCTATCCAGACAATGAGCATCAACTCGATATCCTCAAGCCCAGGAAGTCTTACTCAGGTCAGAGAATGTACAAACCTCTTTATGCATACCGCAAAGGAATACGAAATTCCTACCGTTATTATCGGTCATGTCAATAAAGACGGTGCTATTGCAGGCCCTAAGGTTATGGAACATATAGTTGACGCTGTTCTTTATTTCGAAGGCGAAAGACATCAGAGCTATCGTATTCTCAGAGCTGTAAAAAATCGTTTCGGTTCAACAAACGAAATTGGTGTATTCGAAATGATTGATAAAGGTCTAAGACAGGTTGAAAATCCTTCTCAGATGCTTCTTGCGGGACGTCCTGTGAATGTTTCGGGAACCTGTGTAACGTGTATTATGGAGGGTACGCGTCCTATTCTTGCAGAGGTTCAGACTCTTGCTTCAAAAACAAGCTATTCAGTTCCACGACGTACTTCAACCGGTTTTGATTTCAACCGCCTTTCAATAATTATTGCGGTGCTTGAAAAAAGACTCGGGATTTTTATGGGTACACTCGATATTTTTGTAAATATCGTTGGCGGTTTTCGTCTCGATGAACCTGCAGGAGATTTAGCTGTTGCAATGTCGCTTTATTCAGGAATTATTGACAAGCCTGTCAATGACGGAATTATCGCTTTCGGTGAAATAGGTTTGGGTGGAGAAATACGCTCGGTTTCACATATTGTCCAGCGTATAAATGAAGCTCAGCGTATGGGCTTCAACACTTGTATTGTTCCGAAACAATCTCTTTCTCTTATTTCCGAAAAGGACTATAACATCAATATCATCGGAGTAAACAGTCTTAAACAGGCGTTTTCTCTTCTTGACTAATTTTTATAAAGGACTTGATTTATTATGACTAATGCTAAAAATAGTATGATTACAGGAAATCCTGTTACTGCTATGCTTAGCTTTGCTCTGCCCATGATTTTGGCAAATCTTTTTCAACAGCTTTATAACCTTGCCGATTCGCTTATTGTAGGAAATTATGTGGGTGAAAACGCTCTTGCCGCTGTAGGAGCTTCATTTTCAATCACAATGCTTTTTATTTGCGTAGCTATTGGTTTCGGTATGGGATGTTCGGTTGTTATTTCCCAGTTTCTCGGAGCAGGGAAAATAAATCGCATGAAAACTTCTATAAATACTGCTTTGATATCTATATTTGTTGTCAGTATCGTTCTTATGTTTATAGGACTTATAATATGCCGTCCTATTCTGAAGCTTATGGATACCCCGGACAATATTCTTAGCGAAGCTGAAATATATCTTAAAATCTATTTCTGGGGACTCCCCTTCCTTTTTATGTTCAATGTTATATCTTCAATATTTAATGCTCTTGGAAAATCTATGATTCCGCTTGCTTTTCTTATTTTTTCCTCGGTGCTTAATGTAGTTCTGGACATATATTTTATCTCAGCTCTGAATGCAGGAATAAAAGGTGCGGCTTATGCTACTCTCATAGCTCAGCTTATTTCCGCCGTGCTTTCTTTTGCATATCTTATGCTGCATCTGAAAAAGACCGAGCATAACGGAACGATATCTCTATTCAGCTTCAGGCTCCTTAAAAATATGTGCCGTGTTGCAATTCCATCTACCGTTCAGCAGTCTATCGTTTCTGTCGGAATGCTTCTCATTCAGACTGCAGTTAACTCTTTCGGCTCCTCTTTTATAGCAGGCTATACTGCGGCATGTAAAATTGACTCTATGGCGATTATGCCCATTATTGCAGTTGGAAATGCTATGTCCACCTTTACTGCACAGAACATAGGCGCTAAGAAAAGTGAACGCATAAAAAGCGGTTATTTTTCATCTATCGCTATGATTACAGTTATAAGTGCAATTATTCTGCTTATTGTATTTATATTCAAAATTCCGATTATAAGTGCATTTCTTGATTCTGAATCAGGACAAAACGCTATTGATGCAGGTGTTGAATACATAAGCATTACCGCATACTGCTATATTTTTATGGGACTAATGAACTGTACAAACGGTATTCTGCGTGGTGCAGGTGACGCTTCATTTTTTCTGCTTTCAAGCTTAATCAGTCTTGGACTCAGAGTTTTAATTGTATACTCGCTTATCGGAACTATGGGCTCAGTAATAATAGCATGGGCTGCACCTATAAGTTGGTTTGCAAGCTTCATTTTTGGCTTGATACGTGTTTTAAGCGGCAAATGGAAAAATAAATCACTCGTGAACTAAGGAGGTTATTTATGCCTGATATTCAGTCTTCTGTTAAATTTATCTATTCGCTTTCTTCAAGATTTGAAGAAAATGGTATAGCCCCCACAGAAACAGGTCTTTCTTTTAAGGATTATATCCAGCTTTCATTTATGAAATACCTGATATTCCTTTCAGAATACGATAAAAGCATATCAACAAAAGAAGTTGCTCTTACAAATGAATTTCTGGATATGTCGCTCACAACCGAGTCTATTCAGACATTTGTCCTTGAAAATACTATTACTCACGATTCACTTTATGATTCACTTGCAAAAATTGTTAAGCTTTTCGTTACAGCCGATTCAACCTTTGGAGTAGAAAACGGAAGTGTTTCACTTATGTTTATTCAGTTTCTGAATAAAATGACCGTTGAATTTATTTCCGCTGACGGAAAATGTGACGAAAAACAAGCATATACCTCAGCTTCAATTCTTACAAAGCTTCGCACTATGAGAAATATTATAATCGGTCAGCGAAAGCGTATTCTAAATGCACCTGCCGCTGTAATTCCGGATAACATTTCATCTGATAATATTACATCCGATGGTAAAAAATCTGAATCATCACAAAAGCAAGAAATACCGATTACAGACAATGATAACTGTGAATCGCTTGAAGAGCTTATGCAGATGCTTGCAGAGCTTTCCGGTCTTGAAGAGGTTAAAAAAGACCTGAATAGCCTTATAAATCTTCTGAAAGTAAAAAAGCTTCGAGAAGAACGTGGATTTCCGCAAAGCGATATTTCGCTTCATATGGTATTTTCAGGAAATCCAGGTACGGGCAAGACAACTGTTGCACGTCTTATTTCAAAAATTTATTACAGACTCGGTGTTCTGTCAAAGGGACATCTTATAGAGGTTGACCGTTCAGGACTTGTCGGCGGATATGTCGGTCAGACTGCCATTAAAACAAAAAAAATCTGTGACAGCGCTATCGGTGGTCTTTTGTTTATTGATGAAGCCTATACGCTCTCAACAGGCGGTTCAAACGATTTCGGCATAGAAGCCATAAACACCATTCTGAAAGCTATGGAAGATAATCGTGATGACCTTGTTGTTATTGTTGCGGGCTATCCCGATCTTATGAATGAATTCCTCGAATCAAATCCGGGACTGCGTTCACGATTTAATAAAATCATACAATTCAACGATTATTCGCCCGAAGAGCTTATCGAGATATTCAAGAATATTTGTGCAAAATCAAAGCTGAATATAAGCTCTGACGCCGAAAACTATACATACGGCTTCTTCGAAAAAAGATGTGGAAAAAACATCAGAAATTTCGCAAATGCACGAGATGTAAGAAATTATTTCGAAAAGGCTCTTACAAATCAAGCTGACAGAATTGCAAATATCCCTGATATTTCAGATGAAGACCTTATGACAATCCGCCTTGAAGACGTAAGCAGAATTACTCTTGATTAATAACTTTTTTTATGTTATACTGTTATTATCTAATTTATTTTGGAGGTATTACCAATGGTTGTTATTGAAATGGAAAACGGAAAGAAAATTAAAATTGAATTATATCCCGATATCGCACCTATTTCATGTGAGAATTTCGAAAAGCTCGTTAAAGAGGGATTTTATGACGGACTTTGCTTCCACAGAGTTATTCCCGGTTTTATGATTCAAGGTGGCTGTCCAAACGGTACAGGTACAGGCGGCCCGGGTTGGAATATCAAGGGTGAATTTTCATCAAACGGTGTAAAAAATGATCTCAAGCACACAAGAGGCGTTCTTTCAATGGCTCGCTCAATGATGCCAAACTCAGCAGGCTCACAGTTCTTTATTATGCATGAAGATGCTCCTCACCTTGACGGTAATTATGCCGCTTTCGGTAAGGTTATTGAAGGTATCGAGGTTGTTGATGAAATTGCTGAAACAGCTACAAACAGTGCAGATAAGCCAATTACTCCTCAGATTATGAAAAAGGTTACAATTGAATAATCAGAATATATTTTATGAAAAATGGTTGTCTGAGTTTATCAGACAACCATTTTTATATTTATTCGAATACTGTTTCTATAACCTTTGATGCACTATCGGGAGTATATATCCATTTGTCAATATGCGTATCATTACTGAAATACTTCATTTTTTCCGTTGTCTGAAGCTTTTCACATACATCAACTACTATAAGCTTTATTTTCATCTTTTCAGGAATAATCGCTTTTATGTATACGCTTACACTCTCTCCGACTTTTATATCAGGACGTAATTCTGCAAGTCCTGCCAGATTAGGTGTCAGCTCTATAAAAACTCCGTAATCTTCTACTGAACGTACTATTCCCGATACAGTTTCTCCCACTTCAAACTGTGAAGCGTTTTCTTCCCATGTTCCGAGCAATTCTTTATGAGTAAGACATATTCTGCCGTCACAATTACTTTTCACTATCGCTTTTATAATCTGACCTGCAGTAAATCTGTCTGAGGGGTGAGATATTCTTGATACTGAAATTGTATCTATAGGTATGAGCGAAGGAATTCCGCAGCCTATATCAACAAAACACCCGAATTGCTCTAAATGAGTTACTCTCGCTTCGATTATATTTCCTGCTTTAAGCTTGCTTACATACTCATTGCGGCACTGCTCCTGTGCTTCTTTTCTCGATAATATCGCTACCTTATGCCCATACATATCGGTTTCTATACGAAGCGGAATAAATCTTACCGGCTTATTTACTCTTGAAATGAGAGCAATATCTCTTGTTGCACCTTCAGCTATGCCAAGCGCACCTTCTTCTCTTGGAATTATTCCCTTCATACACGGTAAGTCAACTATAAGATTATGATTGCTGTCACATACTATCGCTCTTGCCTCAAGCAGATATTTATTGCTTATCGCTTCATTCAGATTTTCCTCCGTACTTATATACTTCTGATTTTCAGGTGTATTATATAAACACCCCTCAGGTCTGAATTTCTCCATTTTTACCTCCATATTTGAATAAATTCCGAAATTTTCATTCCGCTGTTTTACCGACGGAATGTTTTTCTGAATAATAAATCTTATGCTGAGGAAAATGATTTTATGACTTTTTATTTATTGTTATATTAAGTCCACCCATTGCGTTCAATATAGAGCTTACATTTTCAGCCTCTGATTCTTCACATAATATATATAGCATCGTTTTGCGGTTTCGCTCAGGCTCTTTTATGATATCTTCTGTCATATCATATTCTATCGACGCTGTTATATAATTAAATGTAGTAGCGGCTAAGGGTAATATGGTATAATGTCTGTTATGGTCGTAGAATGCAGTTTTTTCAGCTTTTCTGTTATATATAAAGCCGCTTCTTTTTACTCCTTTCAGTGTAGATTTAACTCTTTTTGCCGCTATTTCTGCCATATCTATATTTTCAAATTCAACTGTTACTCTGATTAACATCTTTTATACTCTCCTTTATATTAATTTTTAGTCGAGTTTAATATTATTTACACTCTTTTTTTATTATTTTTACACAAAGATAAAAAAATATACTCAAAATTGTTGATTTGATTTCAGTTTTAGGTTATAATGTAATGTGCGTAAACTTTATTTGTAAGGAGGAATTGCTTTGGATGTCAGACCCGGCGATGTTTTAACTATGAAAAAAAATCACCCTTGCGGTTCAAATCAGATGTTTGTTATTCGAGCAGGTATGGATTTTAAGCTCAGATGCGTTGGCTGTTCCAGAGAATTTATGATTCCTCGTAACAAAATCGAAAAAAATATTAAAAAAATTATGCGTGATTCAGAGGGTTAGCTCCTTTTTTGTTTTTTCTTATTTTATTTTATATTTTTATAGATTGGTGATTTTATGTTTGAAAAATTATTGCTTATGGAGCAGAAATATGAGGAAATAAGTTCTAAGCTGTCAGAGCCGGAAATTATCAGTGATAATAAGGTTTATACTCAGCTTATGAAAGAATTTAAAAACCTCTCCCCTATTATAGAAAAGTATCGTGAATATAAAAAGTCCAAGGAAAATTATGTGGAAGCAAAAGAGCTTCTCGATGCAGGCGGACTCGATAAGGATTTTAAGGAAATGGCTCAGGCTGAACTTGAACAGGCTAAGGACGAAATCGACTCAGCTACTGAAGAACTTAAAATTCTGCTTCTCCCTAAAGACCCTAACGACGATAAAAACGTTATCATTGAAATCAGAGGCGGTGCTGGCGGAGAAGAAGCTTCTCTTTTCGCAAATTCACTCTACAGAATGTACACAATGTATGCCGAAGCAAGAGGCTGGAAACAGGAAATCCTTAATGCAAATCCTACAGAGCTTGGCGGATTCAAGGAAATCAGCTTCTCCATTATGGGTGACGGAGCTTATTCTCGTCTTAAATACGAAAGCGGTGTACACAGAGTACAGCGTGTTCCCGAAACCGAATCACAGGGAAGAATTCATACATCTACTGTAACCGTTGCCGTTCTGGTTGAAGCAGACGAAGTAGAACTTGAAATAAATACTGCTGACCTTAAAATCGACTACTTCCGTGCAAGTGGTGCAGGCGGTCAGCACATCAATAAAACAGAATCAGCTGTAAGAATTACTCACCTGCCAACAGGTGTTGTTGTTGAATGTCAGGACGAAAGAAGCCAGCATAAAAATAAAGACAGAGCTATGAAAATTCTGCGTTCACGTCTTTATGAAGCTCTTCAGCAGGAACAGAATGATAAAATAGCTTCAGAACGTAAAATGCAGGTCGGTACGGGCGACCGTTCCGAAAGAATCAGAACTTATAATTACCCTCAGGGCAGACTCACCGACCATAGAATCGGTCTTACTATTTACCGTCTTGAGGATATGCTTAACGGAAATTTAGATGAGGTATTTGATGCGCTTGCTACTGCCGATCAGGCTGCTAAGCTTGCAAATCAGGAACAGTAAAATGGATACACTTTTATTTAATGAAAATAATTATGACCAGCTAATACAGGCAGCTGATATGATAAAAAACGGTGAGGTTGTAGGTATGCCTACAGAAACAGTATACGGTCTTGCCGCTAATGCATGCAATCCTGACGCTGTTGCAAAGATTTTTAAAGCAAAGGGCAGACCTTCAGATAATCCGCTTATCGTTCATCTTTCCTCTTTTTCAGACGCTGCTCACTATACTTCCTATATTCCTGAGCTTGCTTATAAAATTGCGGATAAATTCTGTCCCGGTCCTATTACTATGATTTTTCCGAAAAATGATAAAATTCCCCTGATTACTTCAGGTGGTCTTGATACTGTGGGAATAAGAATTCCTTCACATAAAACTGCACGAAAGCTTATCGAGCTTTCAGGCTGTCCGATTGCTGCACCATCAGCTAACACTTCAGGATACCCCAGTCCTACTGAGGCTTCTCATGTTATGCTTGATATGAATGGAAAAATTCCTGCTGTTATCGACGGCGGAAAATGCAGCTGCGGTGTTGAATCCACAGTTATTTCTTTCGATAATGACAATACTGTACGTATTCTTCGTCCGGGATTTGTCACAAGAGAAGATTTACTTACTCTCAATTGCAATGTTATCGTCGATAACGCTATTTTAAACGAAATCGCAGAAGATGAAAAGGTTTCCTCTCCGGGTATGAAATATACTCACTATTCCCCTGATGCAAAGGTTTCACTTGTTGAGGGAAGCTTTGATGATTTCGCTGAATTTGCACGCAATAATAAAAATCAGGATACTTATTTCTTGATTTTTGATAACGATTCTCTTGATATTAACTGTAATTTTCTTACTTACGGAAATAACAGCACCGAACAGGCACATAATATTTTTGCTTGTCTGCGTAAGCTTGATGAGCTTGGTGCAAAAAAGGTTTTTGTAAGAGTTCCGGATAAAAACGGCATAGGTCTTGCCGTATATAACAGGCTCATCAGAGCCGCAGGATTCGAGGTGATAAAAATATGAACAGCATAAATGAAGTTATGGTGGTCGGTCTGACAGGTCAGACAGGTGCAGGCAAAAGTACTGTTTCAAAAGTGTTTGCGGAAAACGGTTTTTCAGTTATTAATGCTGATAAAATTGCCAGACTAGTTGTTGAAAAGGGCAGCAAGTGTCTTTGTGAGCTTGAAGAATCTTTTGGAAATAATATTATTAATGAAAATAATGAACTCAACAGAAAAGCTCTTGCTTCAATTGTCTTTTCCGATTCTAAAAAACTCGAGCTCCTGAACACCATTACTTATCCATACATAACACGTGAAATACTTAAACAAATCGATAACCTTACGGCTCAGGGTCAGCTGCTCATATTACTTGACGCACCTACACTCTTCGAAAGTCGTGCAGATGACTTTTGTGAACTTATTATTTCCGTTATCGCTCATAATGATATTCGTCTGCAGCGTATCATGAAGCGTGATAATCTTTCTGCAGATGAAGCTCTTAAACGTATGAATTCACAGCTTCCTGAAGCCTTTTTCATCGAAAATTCAGATTTTATTATTAAAAATAATAAAACTATGCAAAATGTTTTTGATGTTTCAAAAGAAGTTTCGGATAAAATTAAAGAATATTATTATAATAAAAATAACACTCACTACACACATGACAATTCCTGTGTGTGTTCAGAGTAAATTCCAGCCTTTCGGCAACAGATTGGAGATATAATATGCCAGAAAAAAATAAGCTTAAAGAAAAATTGTTTTCAAAAAAAACTAACGCTGTTCTCGATATGTCAGCCGAAGAACTAAAAAAATGTGACGACTTCTGCGAAAACTACAAGACTTTTCTTGATATCGCAAAAACTGAACGCGAAGCTGTAGATTATACTGTTGAACTTCTTCAAAAAAATGGTTTTAAAGAATTTAAAATCGGTATGAAGCCGTCTGCAGGCGATAAAATTTACAGAATTAACAGAGGAAAAGCTGTTATTGCTGCTATTATAGGCAGTGAACCTATTGAAAAAGGTGTAAGACTTTGTGCTGCACACATTGATTCTCCACGTCTTGACCTCAAACAATTTCCGCTTTATGAAAGCAGTGAAATTGCTCTTTTTAAGACTCACTACTACGGCGGTATTAAAAAATATCAATGGACTGCTATTCCGCTTTCACTTCATGGCGTTATTATAAAGGCTGATGGTTCAAGCGTTAAGGTTAATATTGGTGAAGATGAGTCAGATCCTGTATTTTGTGTAACAGACTTGCTCCCACATCTTGCTACCGAACAAATGAAACGCAATCTCGCTCAGGGTATAAAGGGTGAAGAGCTTAATATTCTCGTAGGCTCAAGACCTTTTAAGGATAACGAGGAAAGTGAAGCTGTTAAGCTGAATATTCTTAACATTCTTAATGAGAAATACGGAATTGTAGAGGACGATTTCATTTCGGCTGAGCTTGAAGCTGTTCCTGCATTTAAAGCTAAGGATATCGGCTTTGACAGAAGTATGATTGGTTCTTACGGTCATGATGACAGAGTTTGTGCTTATACAGCTCTTGCTGCTACTGTTGACTGCAATGCACCATTACACACAGTTGTTACAGTTCTTACAGATAAAGAGGAAACAGGAAGTGATGGAAATACAGGACTTTGCTCAGCTTATCTGAAGTATTTCATCGCTGACCTTGCCGCAGAATACGGCATTGCAGGTCATACTGTACTTTCTGCTTCAGAATGTCTGTCAGCAGACGTAAATGCTGCTTTTGATCCTACTTTCCCTGATGTTAATGAGAAAAATAACTGCTCATATATCAATCATGGTGTATGCGTTACAAAATATACAGGTGCAAGAGGAAAATCAGGTACTTCTGATGCTTCTGCTGAATTTGTCGGAAAAGTAAGACGTCTTCTCGATAAAGAAAACGTAATCTGGCAAACTGGTGAACTCGGTAAAGTAGATATGGGCGGCGGCGGTACTGTTGCGGCTTATATAGCAAATCTTGATGTTGATACAATTGATGTGGGTGTTCCTGTTCTTTCAATGCACGCTCCTTATGAAGTTGTATCTAAAATCGACGTATATATGGCTTATAGAGCTTTTTACGCTTTTATGCATGATTGATTTCAGTTTACGACTGAATATATTATTAAAGACTTTATAAAATCATTAAGGGTATTGAAAAAAATCTTCAATACCCTTTTTAACGACTTCTAAAACTTTTTACCGATAATTCATACTACAATCTATTGTCAAAATAAATTTTTTGACTGTAAAAAATTATTTTATATTACCTTGCAGCTTGCAAACCCTAAAAGATTTTATGGTTTACTATAATTTTCCCGAAAAATACAAAAAAACTCTTTACAAATTTTTCAATGTGTGATATAATATATTTACCGTGTACTTGGATTGGGGCTTGTACCGATTTTTCACCCCATTCTACGTTATCGGAATATATTTTATGAGGTGTTTTCAATGTTATTGAAAGAAGAAAAAAATGCTGTTATCGAAGCTAACAGAACTCATGCAACTGATACAGGTTCTCCTGAAGTTCAGATTGCTATTCTTACAAAGAGAATTAACGACCTTACTGAACACTTAAAGGTTCACAAGAAGGATCACCACTCAAGACGTGGTCTTCTTAAAATGGTTGGTCACAGACGTAACCTCCTTAACTACCTTAAGAAGAAGGACGTTAACAGATACCGTGCTACAATTGAAAAGCTCGGAATCCGTAAGTAAGATTTTTTTAAAGGCAGATGGTTTTTTACCCTCTGCCTTTAAGTGTTTAAAACACAAGTGCAGCCCAAGCTTTTAGCATTAAACTGTGATGCATATTTACACGTTTTTTCATTGTGCATCAGAGTTTATTGCTAAGGCAGCTGCATAAACTATTCCGGCTTCCGCTGCCGTAAAATGCGGAGATTGCTTTATGCAGATTGGAGATTTATTATGTTTGAAAATTACAGAACATTTGAAACTACTTATGCCGGCAGAAAGCTTGTAGTAGAAACAGGTAAAACCTGCGGACTCGCTAACGGTTCATGTTGGGTGCGTTACGGCGATACTGTTGTTATGGGAAATGTTACTGCAAGCCCTAAGCCAAGAGAAGGCGTTGACTTCTTCCCTCTTTCAGTTGATTTCGAAGAAAAACTCTATGCTGTAGGTAAAATCCCTGGCTCTTTCCTTAAAAGAGAAGGCAAAGCTTCTGAAAAGGCTATCCTCACTTCACGTTGTGTTGACAGACCTATCAGACCTCTTTTCCCTAAGGATATGAGAAATGATGTTTCTGTTGTTATGACAGTTCTCGCTGTTGATCAGGATAACTCACCTGAAATCGCAGGTATGATCGCTACTTCTGTTGCACTCTCTATTTCAGATATTCCATGGAATGGTCCTGTTGCTTCAATTAATGTTGGTTATGTTGACGGCGAACTCGTTCTCAACCCTACTCTCGAACAAAGAACTAAAAATAAGCTTAATCTTACAGTTGCAGGCTCTGCAGAAAAAATTGTTATGATTGAAGCAGGTGCTGATGAAATTCCTGACGAACTTATGCTCGAAGCTATTTCAAAGGGTCACGAAGAAATTAAGAAAATGGTTTCATTCATCAACGATATCAAGGCTGAAATCGGAAAGCCAAAGTTTGAATTCCAGTCTATGGAACTCGATCACGACCTTATGGACGAGGTTGAAGCTCTTGTTGGCGAAAAAGTTAAGGTTGCACTCGATACTGATGATAAGAATATCCGTGATGCAAGAATGCAGCCTATCACAGATGAAGTTCTTGAAACACTTTCAGAAAAATATACTGACCTTCCTGAAATTATCGGTGAAGTAATGTACAAGCTTCAGAAGAAGATTGTAAGAAACTGGTTATACGACGGAAAACGTGTTGACGGCAGAGGTATCGATGAAATTCGTCCTCTTGCTGCTGAAGTTGGTCTTCTCCCAAGAGTTCACGGTTCAGGTCTTTTCACAAGAGGTCAGACACAGGTTCTTACTATTGCAACTCTCGGTCCTGTAAGTGACGCTCAAAGAATTGACGGTCTTGATGAAGAAGATTCAAAGAGATATATGCATCACTATAACTTCCCTTCATACTCAGTTGGCGAAACAAAGCCAAGCAGAGGTCCGGGAAGAAGAGAAATCGGTCACGGTGCTCTTGCTGAAAGAGCTCTTGAACCAGTTATTCCTTCTGTAGAAGAATTCCCATATGCTATCAGACTCGTTTCAGAGGTTCTTTCTTCAAACGGTTCTACTTCACAAGGTTCTATCTGCGGTTCTACTCTTGCTCTTATGGATGCAGGTGTTCCTATTAAAGCTCCTGTTGCAGGTATTTCATGCGGTCTTATTACTAAGGAAGACGGAAGCTGGATGACTATGGTTGACATTCAGGGTCTTGAAGACTTCTACGGCGATATGGACTTTAAGGTTGGCGGTACAAAGAACGGTATTACTGCTATTCAGGTTGATATAAAGGTTGATGGTCTTACACTTGATATCATCAAGGAAGCTTTCGAAAAAACTCGTAAAGCAAGATTATATATCCTTGACGAAATTATGCTCAAGGCTATTCCTGAATCAAGACCTACTGTTAATCAGTATGCACCTAAAATGCTTCAGACTAAGATTCCTGTTGATAAAATCCGCGAGGTTATCGGTCAGGGCGGTAAGGTTATTCAGAAGATTTCTGCTGAATGTGAAGTTAAAATTGATATCAACGATGAGGGTAATGTATTTATCAGCGGCGTTGACGGAGATAAGGCGCAGAAGGCTCTTCAGATTATCGAAACTATTGCTAATGACCCTGAAGTAGGTGCTATCTACAAGGGTAAAGTTGTAAGAATTATGAGCTTCGGTGCATTTGTTGAAATTGCTCCGGGTAAGGATGGTCTTGTTCACGTTTCTAAGCTTGATAAGAACAGAGTTGAAAATGTTGAAGACGTTGTTTCTATCGGCGATGAAATCGTTGTTAAGGTTATCGAAATCGACAAGCAGGGCAGAATTAATCTTTCAAGAAAAGACGCTCTTGCTGATATCGAAGCTAAGAGAAACAATAACGAATAATAAATTCAGGCGTGTC
>SVNL01000018.1 GCA_015066925.1 Ruminococcus sp. | reverse complement strand
GCAGCGGTGCAAGGCTGATACTTGATGAATGTACAGCAAAGGGCTGTAATCTGCACAATCTTGCGGAATACGCTGTTGTGCAGATAAATGATACTCATCCAACAATGATTATTCCCGAGCTAATAAGGCTTCTGACAGAAAGGGGAATAGGCATGGATGAGGCAATAGAAATTGTCGGCAGAACGTGTGCCTACACCAATCATACAATTCTTGCAGAAGCACTTGAAAAATGGAGTCTGGACTCCTTGAAAAATACTGTTCCACAACTTGTTCCGATTATACAAGAGCTTGACAGACGAGTAAAGGCGAAGTATAAAAATGAGAATGTGCATATAATTGATAAACAGCAAAAGGTTCATATGGCACGCATAGACATTCATTATACGTTCAGCGTAAATGGAGTAGCTTCGCTTCATACTGACATTTTAAAAAATACAGAGCTTAATGAATTCTATAAGCTTTATCCTGAGCGTTTCAACAATAAAACAAACGGAATTACATTTCGCAGATGGCTTCTTCATTGCAACCCAATGCTTGCGGAGTTTATAGAATTTCTTATAGGTGACGGGTTCAAGAAAAATGCACTAGAGCTTGAAAAGCTTGTTGAATATAAGAATAACGAAGAGGTTCTTCGAAAGCTTTTTGATATAAAGCAAAAAAACAAGAAAAGCTTAACGGAATTTATTCAGAAAACTTCGGGAATTGAAATAAATGAAAATTCAATATTCGATATACAGATTAAAAGACTTCATGAATACAAAAGACAACAGCTTAATGCACTTTATGTCATTAACAAATATTTTGAGATAAAAAGCGGAAAAAAGCCAACCACTCCGATAACTGTGATTTTCGGAGCAAAAGCCGCACCTGCATACACCATTGCAAAGGATATAATTCATCTCATTTTATGTCTTCAGGAGCTTATAAACAAGGACAGTGAAGCAAATCAATATCTCAAGGTAATAATGATAGAAAATTATAATGTAACAAAGGCTGAAAAGCTTATTCCTGCCTGTGATATTTCTGAGCAGATTTCTCTTGCCTCTAAAGAAGCCAGCGGAACGGGTAATATGAAATTTATGCTTAATGGAGCTGTAACGCTGGGTACAGAGGACGGTGCAAATGTAGAAATACACAAGTTTGTCGGCGATGAAAATATTTATATAATAGGTGATTCAAGCGAAACGGTAGTTAAACGCTATAAAGACGGCAGCTATAACGCTGAAGAATATTATAAAAAGAACGATAAAATACGTCGGGCAGTAGATTTCATAACAAGTAAGGAACTTGTTTCAATAGGATGCAAGGAAAATCTTGAACGTCTTAAAAAAGAGCTTATTACAAAGGATTGGTTTATGACTTTTCCTGATTTTGATGATTATGCCGCAAAGCGTGACAAGGCATATAAAGATTACGAAAACAGACTTGAATGGGCTAAAAAAATGCTTGTGAATATAAGCTATGCAGGATATTTCTCATCAGACCGTACTATTGAAGAATATAACAGGGATATATGGAAGCTAATATAAGGAGGGAAGAAGCTTGGAAAAAGCAATATCAAAAATCAAAGCACCGATAAGCGGCACAGCAGTATCACTGGATAATGTAAGTGACAAGGTGTTTTCAGACAGAATATTGGGTGATGGCTGTGCGGTAATACCTGATAAAAAAAGCGGGAATATAAAAATATACAGTCCTGTAAACGGAACTGTATCTACAATAGCCGAAACATTTCACGCATATGGTTTTACTTCGGACGATGGACTTAACATTCTTGTGCATTTCGGACTTGAAACAGTAGCTTTAAACGGCAATGGTTTTACAGCAAAGGTCAAAGTCGGAGATAGGGTGTATGTTGGCGACGAAGTGGCAGAAGTTGATATAGATTATCTGAATGAGCATAATATAAATCCCATAACACCTGTTCTTATATGTAATCTTGAGGAGGGTATGAGCCTTGCGTTAATGGAGGGGAATGTAACCGCGGCGGAAACAACTCTCATTAAAGCTGAGGATAAGGCTGCTCAGAAAATAGAAGAAAACGAAAATAAAGAGGTTGAGCGTAAAAAACGCGGAATAAATTTTGATGCACTGCAAAAACTCGGCAAGGTTCTTATGGTAGTAATTGCCGTAATGCCTGCCGCAGGACTAATGATAAGTATCGGAAAGCTTGTTGCAATGCTTGGCGGAGATATACAGGCTTTACAGACAGTGGGTTCGATAGCTGAAAATATCGGCTGGGCAATAATCGGCAATCTTAATCTTCTTTTTGCGATAGCAATAGGAGGTTCATGGGCGAAAGAGCGTGCAGGAGGAGCATTTGCGGCTACAATAGCCTTTATACTGATAAATAGTCTTACGGGAGCAATATTCGGAGTAACTGCCGATATGCTAAGCGATCCGAATGCAGTAACCCATACGCTTTTCGGACAGGAGATACTTGTTAATGGTTACTTCACATCTGTTTTGGGTGCACCTGCACTTAATATGGGCGTATTCGTCGGAATAATATCAGGCTTTGCGGGAGGAATAATCTATAACAAGTATTATAATTACCGCAAGCTTCCCGATGCACTTTCATTTTTTAACGGAAAAAGATTTGTACCGCTTGTTGTAATTTTATGGTCGGTGATATTATCGCTTCTGTTATCAATAATATGGCCGCTAATACAGCTTGGAATAAATTCATTCGGACTTTGGATTGCTGATTCTTCATCAACATCTCCTGTTCTTGCTCCGTTTATTTACGGAACTCTTGAAAGACTTTTGCTTCCATTCGGACTTCACCATATGCTAACAATTCCAATGAACTATACCTCATTCGGCGGAACTTATCTTATACAAACGGGGGCAAATGCAGGAACAGAGGTTTTCGGACAAGACCCATTGTGGCTTGCATGGATAACAGACCTTATCAACTTTAAAAGCAGTGGAAATACTGCCGCATATAATAATCTTATGGAAACGGTAATACCTGCACGCTTCAAGGTTGGACAGATGATAGGTGCAACAGGTCTTCTTCTCGGAGTAGCACTTGCAATGTATAGAAGAGTAGACAAGGATAAACGTGATAAATACCGTTCAATGTTTGTATCGACATCGCTTGCAGTTTTTCTTACAGGTGTAACAGAGCCGATAGAATTTATGTTTATGTTCTGTGCGATACCGCTTTATATAGTGTATTCAATTTTACAAGGACTTGCGTTTGCACTTGCGGGAGTAATAAACCTCAGACTTCACTCGTTTGGAAATCTTGAATTTTTTACACGAATACCAATGTCA
This sequence comes from Ruminococcus sp., assembly GCA_015066925.1. Taxonomy (GTDB): domain Bacteria; phylum Bacillota; class Clostridia; order Oscillospirales; family Ruminococcaceae; genus Ruminococcus. The sequence continues at coordinate 25,734 of SVNL01000018.1, read as the reverse complement.
CTTAAAGCAGGATTATTGGGAGATATAATAAACTTTGCAATCAGTACTGTAGTATTCTTTGCAGTAGGATATTTTGTTGCTTATTATATGATAGGAAAATTCAGATACGCTACTCCAGGCAGACTGGGCAATTATACAGACGCATCGCTGAGTGATGACATTGTTTCTGCGGAGAAAAAAGGCGGCGGAAACAGTCAGGCAGAAAGAATAATAGCACTTCTTGGCGGACGTGAGAATATTTCACTTGTTGACGCTTGTATGACAAGACTTCGAGTGACGGTGAAAAATCCCGAAAAGGTAGCCGAAGCTGAAAGCTGGAAGGCAGAGGGTGCTTTAGGGCTTATCAAAAAAGATACGGGAATACAGGCTGTATACGGTCCGAAAGCAGATGTGTTGAAATCCGATATAAATGATATTCTGTAAAAGAGGTGTTTGACATTAAGCTTTTAACCTTGAACACTCACAGTATTATTGAACCCGATTATGAAAAAAAGCTTGAATTTTTTGTTGAGGCAATAGAAAGAGAGCGTCCTGATATAATTGCTCTTCAGGAGGTAAATCAGTCGATAAATTCCGATAAAGCAGATAAAAATCTGCTTATCGGTTATTATTCCTGCAACAGCGCAATTCCCGTAAGAAGTGATAATCACGCATACAGAGTAGTAAATCTGCTTAATGAAAAGGGAATAAATTACAACTGGACATGGCTTGGAATAAAAAAAGGATACGATAAATATGATGAGGGACTTGCTCTTTTAAGTCTTGAGCCGATAACAGAAACAAAAGCTGTAAGACTGAGTGAAACACATGATTACGAAAACTGGAAAACACGAAAAGCACTTGGAATAAAGGTGAATGATGAGTGGTATTACAGCGTTCATTTCAGCTGGTGGAATGATAAAGATGAGCCATTTTTAATGCAGTGGGCAAGAATGATGAAGGCGACTGAGGGGACAGAAAATGTATGGCTTATGGGTGATTTCAATAATTCTGCGGAAGCGAAAAACGAGGGATATGATGTGATGCGTAATTTCGGCTGGTATGATACTTTCAGTCTTGCCGCCAAAAAAGACAGCGGTTATACTGTTGAAAATATTATAGACGGCTGGAAAGAAAGGCTTAATAAGCCTGAAAAGCTTCGTATTGATTTTATAATGAGCAAAAAAACAAAATATATAAGCTCGTCACATACAATCTTCAACGGTATAAATGAACCTGTTGTATCTGACCATTATGGTGTAATATGTGAGCTTTAAGGGACGATTATATTATCGTCCCTTTTATACTGTGTTTTACAAATAGTATAAATACGCTGTGTTTTTATCATAAAACGTATATATTATGAATTAATTTATATATTTTCTTCTTGACAATTTCTTTATATTGGTTTATAATGAAAAATATAGATTATAATGGGGTGAAGTTTATAAATGTATAACATATTTCACAGAAAGGGCGGAATAAAATGGCAGAATACAGCTTCTCTAAAATCACTCCTCTTATTCAAACTCTGACAGAAAAATGTCACAGCAATTACGTTATCGACCCTGAACTTTACGTTAAATATGACGTAAAAAGAGGATTGAGGGATATTAACGGAAACGGGGTTGTTGCCGGACTTACAAATATCAGTACAATAAAAACTACCGAAACAATTGGTAATAAAACTGTTCCATGTGAGGGAAAGCTTTATTACAGAGGTATTGATGTTGAAGATATTGTTGATGGCTTTATAAAGGATAAACGTTTCGGATTTGAAGAAACAATATATATATTGCTTTTCGGAAATATGCCTACGCTTGAACAGCTTAATGATTTTAAAAAGCTGCTTGCAGATTTCAGGGTGCTTCCTACTACTTTTACAAGAGATGTAATAATGAAATCTCCGAGCGACAATATGATGAATACACTTGCAAAATGCGTTCTTGCATTATATTCTTATGATGATAATGCAAATGATATTTCAATTCCGAATGTTTTAAGACAGTGTATTGAGCTTATAACGCTCTTCCCTGTATTGTCGGTATATGGCTATCAGGCATACAGCTATTATAAAAACGGCGAGAGCCTGTTTATACATAAACCTCATCCACAGCTTTCAATCGCTGAAAATATACTGTATATGCTGCGTGCTGACAGTAAATATACTGAGCTTGAGGCGAGAATTCTTGACCTTGCACTTGTTCTTCATGCTGAACACGGCGGCGGAAATAATTCGTCATTTACAGTTCACGTTGTTTCTTCGTCGGGAACAGATACATATTCTGCAATAGCGGCTGCTCTCGGCTCGCTGAAGGGACCTAAGCACGGTGGTGCAAATATTAAGGTTTGTATGATGTTTGACGAAATCAAAGAACGTGTAAATGACTGGGATAATGAAGAGGAGCTTAAAGAATATCTCAGAAAAATTCTTCATGGTGAAGCGTTTGATAAGTCAGGATTAATTTACGGTATGGGACATGCTGTTTATTCTATTTCAGACCCGAGAGCACAGCTTTTCAAATCTTATGTCGAAAAGCTTTCAATAGAAAAGGCTATGGAAAAGGAATACAAGCTTTATACTTCTGTAGAACGTCTTGCAAGAGAGGTTATTATGGAAGAAAGACGTATTTATAAGGGAGTATGTGCAAATGTAGACTTTTACAGCGGATTTGTTTACAGAATGCTTGGATTGCCGTATGAGCTTTATACTCCGCTATTTGCTATTGCCAGAATTGCAGGTTGGTCTGCACACAGAATAGAAGAACTTATAAATTCAAATAAAATTATAAGACCTGCGTATAAATCGATTGCTCCGAAAGCAAGCTATACGGATTTAATCGAAAGAATTATTGAGTAATTTTATGAAAGGGAAATGCATATGAATTTCACAAAATTAATAAATTTTAATGGTATAAGCTGTATTCAGCTTGTTTCAGGACGCTATGAGGCTCTTATTGCTTATGAAATCGGTTCAAACGTAATCAGATTAAGAGATAATGATAACGGTATTGAATTTTTCCGTTTTAAAGATTCAAATACTGCCGATGTTATCAAGCAGTCACCTGAGGTATGGGGACTCCCGACACTTTATTTGCCAAACCGTTTTGCTGACGGTGTTTTAAAGGCATCCGATGCTGTATATCAGCTTCCTGTAAACGAAAAAGAACCATATAACAATCATATTCACGGATTTTTACATAAGCGTGAGCATTCTGTAATCGAGCACAGCTCAGATGATAACTGCGCATGGGTGAAAACACAGTATCTTTATGATGAAAATGATGAGTTCTTTAAATATCTTCCTATAAAATTCATTGTTGAATATACATTTACTCTGTCTGAGTGCGGACTGGAGCAGACAATAAGATTTACAAATCTTTCAAACAAAATGCTTCCTATGTCACTTGCTTCACATACAACAATCAATACTCCGTTTGTTGACGGCGGTAAAGAGAGCGATATACTTCTTACTGTGCCGATTGGCAAAAAATGTGAGCTTAATGAACGTTGTCTGCCAACAGAGCGTATGAAATCACTTACAATGTACGACCTTGAATATAAGACAGGTACTAAGTGTCCTGTTCTTCAGGTTCTCGATAACGATATGTATGTTGCAGAATGCGGAAAGCTCAATAATGAGGACTTTTACGGTGTTGTTGCAGAGGATACTGCAAGCGGAAAGAAAGTCTGCTATGAGGTTGCAGGTGATTATAAATTCTGGATTATCTGGAATGACAGAGGCTTTAACGGTTATTTCTGTCCTGAGCCGATGACTGCTATGATTAATGCACCTAATCTTTCGCTTCCTGAAAGTGAAACAGGATATTTTGAAATCAAGCCTGATGAAAGCTTTGAAACTCATCAGCGTTTCTTCTCAGAGGTTTGATTATTGTTCGGACGACGTATAAGTCGTCCGAATTCAGTAAAATATGCATTTACTTTGTGTACTATCATACCCTTGGTAATACAGAGCGTTTATTTTCACTAAGAAATATTGTCCGTTTTGTATAAAATATACAAATTAAATAAGAAAAAAAGTACATTCTAGATATGTGCAAAGCTATTGTAATACGTGCTGAAATGTGCTATAATAAGTGTAATACGGCTTTGCCGATATAACAATTTTTAAGGAGAACTATTTATGAAATTCGGATTTTTTGATGATGCGAAAAAGGAATATGTTATCAATTCCCCAAGAACACCTTATCCATGGATTAACTATCTCGGTACTCAGGCTTTCTTCTCGCTTATTTCCAATACAGCAGGCGGTTATCACTTCTATAAGGACGCTCGTTTAAGAAGAATTACACGTTATCGCTATAATAACGTTCCGATTGATATGGGTGGACGTTATTTCTACATAAATGAAAACGGTACTATCTGGAACCCCGGCTGGTCACCTGTAAAGACAGAGCTTGATGCTTATGAGTGCCGTCACGGTATGGGTTATACAATTATCACAGGTAAGAAAAATGACCTCAAAGCTGAAGTAACATTCTTCGTTCCACAGAATTATGACGGAGAAGTTCAGCAGGTTGTTCTCACAAATGAAGGAACAGCTTCAAAGACATTCAAGTTCTTTTCATTTGCTGAATGGTGCTTGTGGGATGCTCAGGATGACTGCACAAACTTCCAGAGAAACTACTCAACAGGTCGTGTAGAGGTTGAAGGTTCAACAATCTACCACAAGACAGAATACAGAGATAGACGTAATCACTACGCTTTCTATACAGTAAATGATTCAATCGACGGTTACGATACAGACCGTGATTCATTTATCGGTCTTTACAACAGCTTTGGCGATCCACAGGTTGTTACAGACGGTAAGGCTACAAATTCATTTGCTGACGGTTGGTCACCAATCGCTTCACACTATAAAGAAATCACTCTCGCTCCGGGCGAAAGCAAGACACTTGTTTTTGTTCTCGGATACGTTGAAAATGATGACGATAAGAAGTTTGAAGCTGATGGCCAGACTATTAACAAAGAAAAAGCTTACGCTATGATTGAGAAGTTTAATTCTCCTGAAAAGGTTGCACAGGGCCTTGCAGAACTCAAGGCTGCATGGGATAAGCTTCTCGGAATTTTCAATACAAATACTCCTGATGATAAGGTTAACCGTATGGTTAATATCTGGAATCAGTATCAGTGTATGGTTACATTCAACCTTTCACGTTCTGCTTCTTACTTCGAATCAGGTATCGGACGTGGAATGGGCTTCAGAGATTCAAACCAGGATATTCTCGGATTTGTTCATCAGATTCCTGACAGAGCAAGAGAGCGTCTTATCGACCTTGCTTCAACACAGCTTCCTGACGGTGGCTGCTATCACCAGTATCAGCCTCTTACAAAGAAGGGTAACTCTGATATCGGTGGTGACTTCTCAGATGACCCATTGTGGATGATTCTTTCAGTAGGTTCATATATCAAGGAAACAGGTGATTGGGATATCCTGAACGAAATGGTTCCTTATGATAATGATGAATCACTTGCAAAGCCAATGCTCGATCACCTTACAGTTTCATTCTACCACATTGTTAATAACCTTGGACCTCACGGTCTTCCACTCGCTATGCGTGCTGACTGGAACGACTGTATCAACCTTTCATGCTTCTCAGATAAGCCGGGTGAGAGCTTCCAGACATATACAAATCCTAAGTTTGCAGCTGAGGGCGGTTACTCTAAGGTTGCTGAATCTGTAATGGTAGCTACACTCTTTACATATGCTGGTCCTTCATACGTTGGAATTCTCAGACATCTTGGTATGAACGACGAAGCTGATAAGGCTCAGGCTGAGATTGACAAGATGAAAGAAAATGTTATGAAGCATGCTTTCGACGGCGACTGGTTCCTCAGAGCTTATGACGCTTCAGGCGAAAAAATGGGTTCAAAGGAATGTGAAGAAGGTAAAATCTTTATCGAACCACAGGGCTTTGCTGTTATGTCTGAAATTGGTAAGGAGCAGGGTGCTGACATCAAGACTCTCGAATCAATCGACAAGTATCTCAATACAAAGTATGGTCTTGTTCTTAATAATCCTGCATTCACAAAGTATTATATCCAGTATGGTGAAATTTCAACATATCCCGGCGGTTATAAGGAAAATGCAGGTATCTTCACACACAACAATGCTTGGATTATCTGTGCTGAAGCTTATGCAGGAAGAGGCGATAAGGCATTTGAATACTATTCAAAGATTGCTCCTGCTTTCAATGAAGATATTTCAGAGCTTCACAAGACAGAACCTTACGTTTACGGTCAGATGATCGCAGGTAAGGATGCAAGCAGATTCGGTGAAGGTAAGAACTCATGGCTCACAGGTACAGCTGCTTGGAACTTTGTAGCTATTTCACAGTATATCCTCGGCGTTTCAGCTGATTGGGACGGCTTAAAGGTTGATCCTTCAATTCCACACGAATGGGACGGATTTACTGCTTCAAGAAAGTTCCGTGGCGCTACATACGAAATCACAGTTAAGAATCCTGACCACGTTTGCAAGGGTGTTAAGAGCATGACTGTTGACGGCAAGGCTGTTGAAGGAAATGTAATCCCTGTAATGGACGGCGGCGTTCATACTGTTGAAGTTGTAATGGGTTAATTTAATACATCAAAAAACGGATTCATAACGAATCCGTTTTTTATATTATATAAAAATAACAGAAAAAGTATAAAAATAATCGTTTATAATAATATTGACTTATTGAATAATGCAGTGTTATAATTAGTACAGAAAATTTTGGAGGTATTAATTATGTCAAAAGTCAATTCTGTAAGTAATGCAAAAAAATTAGCCTTTACAGGATTTTTTTCAGCACTTATATTTGTTTTTACGGCATATCTCCATATTCCGACTGGTGCAGGCTATACTCACGCTGGTGATGGAATTATTTATCTGGCTGCATGTATTCTTCCAACGCCTTATGCTGTTGCATCGGGAATAATAGGCGGAGTGCTTGCTGACGGACTTTCAGGATATGTAGTGTGGATTCCCGCAACAGCGATAATAAAAGGACTAACTTCCTTGTGCTTTAGCAATAAAGGAACTAAAATAATAAGCCTGAGAAATATTTTGGGAATTATTCCGTCAATGATAATTTGTATAGCAGGATACAGCTTTTATGAGGGAATAGCAATGGCAGGAGGATATTCAGCCGCAGCTTTAATTGCGGCATTTACACAGACTCCGTCATATATAATCCAGATAGCAGCAAGTGCAGTATTATATATAGCATCGGGAATGGCTCTTGACAAAATAGATTTTAAGAAAAAAATAACCTGAGGGAATTTATTAAATTCTCTCAGGTTTTGTTTATTTAGTAATAACTGCAACGGCGCAGGGCATTTTTCCATCAATTACATAAAAGGTTGTATTTTAGACAGCAGTAATCTTCCAGATGTTTTCGGCATAGTTAGAGATAGTATTATCAGAGCTGAATTTTCCTGCATTGCACATATTAAGCCATTGTTTCTTTGCGAAAGAGAGTCTGTCTGTATAGTCTGAATTAGCACGAAGCTTTGCTTCTACATATGATTCAAGATCTCCGAGCAGGTAATAGTGGTCAGGATTATGCCAGCTTGCACCGTCAAGAAGCGAGTAGAAAAGCTCCTTGAAATCACCTGAACCGCCATCTGAAACAGTACCGTCAATAAGTGAAGAAACAACACGATTAATTTTTGGATTTTCAGCAAAAATCTTACGGCTGTTATAGTCCGGCATTAGCTCTGTAAGTTCATCCACCTTAGCACCGAATATGTAGTTATTTTCTTCGCCTGCTTCTTCAACGATTTCGACATTTGCACCGTCAAGGGTTCCGAGTGTAACTGCACCGTTGAGCATAAGCTTCATATTTCCTGTACCCGAGGCTTCGGTTCCGGCAGTTGAAATCTGTTCAGAAACATCAGCGGCAGCAACAAGCTTTTCGGCATAAGAAACATTGTAATTTGAAACAAATACCACCTTTATAAGCTTGTTTATTTCTTCATCAGCTTCGATAATACGAGCAATTTCGCTTATATATTTAATAATTGCCTTTGCACGTTTATATCCAGGGGCTGATTTTGCACCAAAAATAAATGTTGTAGGTGTAAAATTCTTAATTGAGCCGTCTTTAATGCCATAGTAAATGTAAAGTATTGAAAACGCGTTGAGAAGCTGTCTTTTATATTCATGCAGACGTTTAATCTGAATATCAAAAATGCTGTTTGAATCAATAACTATTCCCTCTTTATGAGTGATATAATCGGCAAGCTGTTTTTTCTTGGTGTTTTTAATTTCTATAAATTTATTGAGAATTTCATTGTTGAGAGCATATTTTTTAAGCTCTTTAAGATTTAGATTTACAAGCCAGTCATCATTTCCGATAAGCTCTGTAATTAGTGAAGAAAGCTCACGATTACAAAGTCCGAGCCAGCGGCGCTGCGTAATTCCGTTTGTTTTATTCTGGAAACGTTCAGGAAATATTTTATACCAGTCAGAAAGAACGGTATCTTTGAGAATTTGTGTATGAATTCTTGCAACTCCGTTAGTATACGAGGAACAATAAACTGCCATATTTGCCATATGGACTTTTTCATCACGGATAATTTTCATATCGTTTATGGTATCACGTTCAATTTCACGTGAATACATATCTGCGATAAAGGTTTCGTTGAGCATAATAATAATGCTGTAAATACGTGGAAGAAGCTCTTCGATAAGATTACAGCTCCATTTTTCAAGAGCCTCCTGCATAATTGTGTGGTTAGTGTAATTAAACACTTTGCAGGTTATATTGAAGGCTTTTTTATAGTCAAAGCCTTCGTTATCAATAAGCTGGCGCATAAGTTCGGGGATAGAAATTACAGGGTGAGTATCGTTAAGCTGAATAGTGATGTAATCTGCAAGATTTTCAAGAGTTCCGAATTTAGCCTTATGCTTTTTCAGAATATCGGTAAGAGAAGCACAGCAGAAAAAATACTGCTGTTTAAGACGTAATTTTTTACCTTCATCAGTATCATCATTAGGATAAAGAACTCTTGAAATATCCTCGGCATAGATTTTTTCTTTAGAGGCTTCAAGATAATTCTGGCTGTTGAATAAATCGAAATCAAATTCGGTTACAGCTTCAGACTGCCAAAGACGAAGTGTACCGATATTGCTTGTTTTACAGCCGATAACAGGCATATCATAAGGAACAGCGAGAACAGTCTGATTGCTGAAATTGACTTCAACGATATCCTCATCGCATCTTTTTGACCATAAGTCGCCATATTTAGTCCAGTCGTCAATAACTTCTTTTTGAAATCCGTCAACAATAAGCTGTTTGAAAAGACCGTATTTATATCTTATACCGTATCCGTCAAGAGGCAGATTTAATGCTGCAGCACTGTCGAGAAAACAGGCGGCAAGACGTCCAAGACCGCCGTTTCCGAGAGCAGCGTCCTCTATTTCTTCGAGAACATCAAGAGAGGTTCCACATTCCTTGAATATCTCTTCAACCTCATCATATATTCCCAGACACAGCAAATTGTTGTATACAGCACGTCCTACAAGAAATTCCATAGAAAAATAGCAGGCACGTCTTGAAGAAAGATGCTTGCGGCGGCTTTCATTCCAATTATCGGCAAAAAGCTGCATAAGAGTATCGGCAAGTGCATTGTGAAGCTGAACCGCAGAAGCAGTTGAAGGTTCAACAGATAAATTTTCAAGGAAGGCTGCTTTAAATATTTTTTTGTCCATAATTATTCTCCTGTCTACGACTAATCTCCCAGTCGATTATAAAGCTTATTAAGTCGGTTTATTTTTCTTGAAAGCGATGGTGAAAAGTCGGAATTGATTGTTCTGAATTTCCAGTTATTTCCGAGTGTTGAAGGTGTATTCATTCTTCCGTCGGCTTCACTTTCGATAAAGTCCTGTATCTGAGCAACAGCAGTTTCAGCGACGCTTGCCCATGTGCATTTTATAACTGCATATGGAATTTTGCATGGTCTTTTTACGCCGAGATATTTTTTTGCAAATTTAAGATTTTTTGCTGACATATTGTCAACCCAGCCGATAAGAGTTTCATTATCATGTGTTCCCGTATAGGCGAAGCAATTTGAATTTTTGAAATTATGAGGCAGATGTTCATTTTTGCTGTTGTCGAAAGCGAATTGAAGAACTTTCATTCCGGGATATCCGACGTCATCAAGCATTTGTCTTACCTCAGGAGTAATAAAACCTAAGTCCTCTGCAATGATATTAAGCTTTCCAAGCTTTTTTTCGGCAAGCTTGAATAATTCGGAATTAGGCCCTTTTCTCCACTCGCCTTTTTCAGCGGTTTTACTGCCGTAAGGAATTGCATAAAAGCTTTCAAAGCCTCTGAAATGGTCTATTCTTACGACATCGTATATTTCAGCTGCAAAAGAAATACGTTCAATCCACCATTTATATGATGTTTTTTTGTGGTATTCCCAATTATATATAGGGTTACCCCAAAGCTGACCTGTCGGAGAGAATTCATCCGGCGGACAGCCTGCAACGTCAATCGGCTTTTTATTTTTATCGAAGCAGAAAAGCTCGGGATAAGCCCATGCTTCTACGCTGTCGTAGGCTGTGTATATCGGTATATCACCGATTATTTCAATTCCGCATTCATTTGCATAATTTTTCACTCTGAACCATTGCTGGTAGAATTTAAATTGCAGGAATTTAAAGAAATCAATATCCTCTTTCAGCTCGTCGGAAGCCTTTGAAAGAGCTTTTTCATCACGCATAGCCAGCTTTTTATCCCATTCATACCATGGCTTTCCGTCATATTTGAATTTAAGTGCCATAAAGAGAGCATATTCGTTTAACCAATTTTTATTCTTTTCGAGAAAAACGGAATATTCAGGTGGTTGCTTTGCGGTAAAACGTGAAAATGCTTTTTTAAGCACATTAAAACAGTTTTCGTAGATAATACTGTAATTTACCTGACGAGGATTATCTTCCCATACTACAGAAGAAAATTCTTCACGTTCGAGAAGTTCTTCATCAAGAAGTGTTTCGAAATCTATAAAATATGGGTTTCCTGCATTTACGGAAAACGACTGATAAGGTGAATCACCATAGCTTGTAGGTGAAAGGGGAAGAATTTGCCATGCAGTTATACCGCTTCTGCACAGAAAATCAATAAAAGAGTAAGCTGATTTACCAAGCTTGCCGATTCCGTAAGAGGACGGCAGGCTGGAAATATGCATTAAAATACAACCTTTTCTCATATATTTTTAGCTCCAATCTGCTGAATTATCCGATTTGTTATCGGGAATATCGTAATCTGAAATCTGTTTTAGCTGTTTTTGCATCTGTCTTGTGCGAACTCCGACGAGCTTGTTGAGTTCCTCGTTTGCTGTTTCAAGGCGTTGTTGAGTTTTTTCAAGAGCGTCAGCGAATTTATCGAATTCCATTCTGACTTCTCCAAGAACTCTCCATACGTTATTGCTGTGTTTTTGAATCTGCATATTTCTGAAGCACATTTGCAGGCTGTTAAGCATAGCTCCCATTGTACTTGGTCCGGCAATGCAGATTCGGTAATTCTTTTGCAGTATTTCTACTAATCCATTATTTACCGCTTCAGCGTAAAGTCCCTCAAATGGCAGAAACATAATAGCGAATTCGGTTGTTTCCGGAGGATTTATATATTTCGACGAAATATCCTTTGCTTCAGCTTTTAAAGTAGAGATCAATGCTTTTTTTGCAGCATCTATATCTGCAGGGTTGCCATTATTATATGCCTCAGTGAGTGCAGAATATGTATCGGCAGGAAATTTTGAGTCAATAGGCAGAAGAACAGAGCTGCCTGTTTCGGTAGGAATTTTAATTGAAAATTCAACAAAACCATTTTTTATTTTAGCGTTCTGAACGTACTGGGCAGGTGAAAGAATTTCCTGAAGGATAGCTCCGAGCTGTATTTCGCCGAGAACACCTCTTGTTTTTACATTTGAGAGAACTTTTTTCAGGTCGCCTACGCCCGAGGCGAGTGACTGCATCTCACCAAGTCCTTTATAAACCTGTTCAAGACGTTCATTAACGGCAGAGAAAGCCTGAGTCATACGTGCATCGAGAGATTTGTGAAGCTTATCGTCAACAATCCCTTGAATTTTATCGAGGTGAATATTGTTTTCGTTTTGGATATTAGTGAGTCTGTTTTCAACGGATTTGCGTATAATATCGAGTTTTTGTTCACTTTCAAGAGCAAATGACTGAAAACGGTGTTCAAGATTAACTGACATCTGTGAAAACATATCACAGGTTTTTTCCTGCTTATCTGAAATATTTTGGTTTATAGCGTCAAGCTGTCTAAGCTGTGCAGAGCCGAGGTCGTTTTGATTTTTAGAAACGATTTCTATAATTGAACGAAGATTATCGCTTGCATTCAAATTAAGCTCCTGACGAAGACGGCTGTTTTGGGTATCAAGTTCTTTTTTCAGCTCAGCGGAGTTATTTCTTTTCAAGAGAAGTATAACGTTGGTCAAAGCAAGAGCTATAAGAACAATAAGAAGAAAAACAATAAAAAAGTCCATGGAAATAAGAATAATCCTTTCATAATGTTATATAATATCGCTATGCAGAATGGAGGTAATAGGATAATGAAAGCAGCAGAGCGTTTTTTTTCTTTTTTAATGGGATATTTTATATACAGTCTGATAGAAATTGCCGCAAGAGGATATACACATTGGACAATGGCTCTTACAGGCGGACTTGTTTTATCAATACTGTATGATATAAACAGCAGAAATGCTCTAACACTTGTAAAGAGCAGTATAGCAGGAATGGTAATAATAACTTTTATAGAATTTGCGGTCGGAGTAGCTGTAAACCTGATAATGAAATGGCATGTATGGGATTATTCCGATATGCCGCTTAATATATTGGGGCAGATATGTCTGCCGTTTTCGGTATTGTGGTTTGTTCTTTGTATACCTGCATATTATTTGTGCAGGATTATCCGTAAACGGTTTTGTTATTATTATAGCACAAAATAAGTTTGCAATCAACAGTTTTATTGTTAAATTAGCAAATAAACGGACAGCTAAAAAAATGTCTTGTAAATTAAATGTGAATAATTCTGAAATCGTTTGACAATTCGCTTGCAGAAGGCTTATAATTAAAAGCAGATTGATATTGTTTTAATAAAGGGGAATTAAGATGAATTTCAAGAAAAAATTTGCTTTTTTATCAGCAGCAGTAATGCTTTTTTCAGTTGTCGGATGCAATGAAAATGATAAAGATAAAAATAAAAAGAAAAAGTCCGAAGAGTCTTCTGTAAGTGAAAGCAGTACAGTATCGGAAAACGGCAATTCCGAAAACAGTTCAGACAGTGAAGCTGAAAATCAACAGACAAGCAATGCAGATGTTACAATAAATTTAAAGCTTAACAGCAGTTGGCAGTCAGGCGGTGCTACAACATATGATTACACCGTTACGCTGAAAAATAATACTGATGCTCCGTGTACAGCCTGGAAGGCTTATATTCCTGTTGCTGACGGAAGCAGTATGGTAAGCGGCTGGAGTATGAGTTATACTCTTGAAAACGGAAAAGTAACCGTAACTCCTGAAAATTACAATAGCACTATTGAGGCTAAATCTTCTGTTGAATTTGGATTTCAGATGACATCATCTGAAGAAATAAAGGCTGATTCAATTACAATTTCAGCTGAAAAAGGCAGTGTTTCTTCATCAGCAGGTTCTGACAGCAATAATACAAATAATAATAACAATAACTCAAATAATAGCGCAAATAACAATGCAAATACGGGTACAGATAAAATAGAAAGTGTAAATGCGAAGGAAGTACCCGAACCTACAACAGATGACTGGCTCTCAACAGATGGAAATAAAATAATTGATTCTGATGGCAAAGAGGTATGGCTCACAGGCTGTAACTGGTTCGGATATAATACGGGAACAAACTGTTTTGATGGATTGTGGGCATGCGACCTGGACGCATCTCTTGCAAGTATTGCAGACCACGGATTTAATCTTCTCAGAATTCCGATTTCAACAGAGCTGGTAAATAACTGGGAGGACGGGGAATATCCTGACGCAAATTACAACAATGCAACAAATGCATATCTGAATGGAATGAATAGCCTTGAAATTTTTGACCATGTTATAGGTCAGTGCAGAGCAAACGGAATAAAGATTATGATAGATTTTCATTGTGCAGTAACAGATGCAATGGGACATAATAAGCCACTCTGGACAGACGGAGATATTACGGAGGACGATTATTTCAGAGCACTTGAATGGATTGCCGAGCGTTATAAAAATGATGATACAATTATAGCTATCGACCTTGAGAATGAGCCGCACGGCAAACCGCATGAATCGCCTCGTGCCAAGTGGGATGATTCAAAGGACAGCGATAACTGGAAATACATAGCTGAACAGGCATCAAAAAAGGTGCTTGACAAGAATCCTAATCTGCTTGTAATGGTTGAGGGAATAGAGATATACCCTAGGGATATAAAAAGCAACGGTGATTTTAAATCGCAGAATGAAAAGGATTATTATTACAATTGGTGGGGCGGAAATCTGAGAGGTGCAGCAGATAATCCGATTGACCTGGGAAAATATCAGGATAAGCTTGTATATTCTCCACACGATTACGGCCCTACTGTTTATGAACAGCCTTGGTTTGAGGGCGGATATGATTTTGATTCTCTTATGGAGGATTGTTGGCACGATAACTGGTTCTATATCCACGAAGACGATATGGCTCCGCTTCTCATAGGTGAATGGGGCGGATATATGCGTGAGCCAAATCTTACATGGATGACATATCTGCGTCAGCTTATAAGCGAAAATAAAATAAATCATACGTTCTGGTGCTTCAATGCAAATTCAGGTGATACAGGCGGACTTGTTCTTGATGACTTTACAACTTGGGATACTGATAAATATGAATTCGTAAAGGAAGTATTATGGCAGAAGGACGGAAAGTTTGTCGGTCTTGACCATGAAATACCGCTTGGAAGCAACGGAATTTCTCTTTCCGAATATTAATAAAGGAGAAGAAAAATGAATACATCGGCAATAATAGTATGTGCAGGAAATTCAACAAGAATGGGCGGAGTGAATAAAATTCTTATTCCTTTGGGCGATACGCTTGTTATAGGAAATACGCTCAGAGCGTTTGAAAATGCTCCGAGTATAAAGGAAATAATAATTGTAACAAAAAATGAATGTGTTTCAGAAATAAAAAAGGAAGCAGAGCGAATAGGAATAACAAAGCCACTTAAATTTGCAGAGGGCGGAGAAACACGTCAGCAGAGTGTTATAAACGGAATACGCTGTATTGGTTCGGATACTGAAATGGTTGCAATTCATGACGGAGCAAGACCACTGGTAAAGCCTGTACATATTGAAGCAGTAATAAAGGATGCAGGTGTTTTCGGAGGTGCAACGTTAGGTGTACCGGTAAAGGATACAATAAAAGTAGTAGATGACGGACTTATAACTGATACTCCTCACAGAGCTTCACTTTATATAACACAAACTCCTCAGGTTTTCAAACGCAGACTATATTTTGAGGGAATTGATTTTGCACTCGAGCATGAGCTTGATTTTACAGATGACTGCCAGCTTGTTGAAGCGATTGGCGGTAAGGTTTATATGACAATCGGAGATTATACGAATATAAAGATTACAACTCCCGAAGATATTCAAATAGCTGAAACATTGCTGAAAATTAAAGAATAAGTTGAAGCGGTATCACCTTTGCAAAAAAAGATGATACCGCTTTTTGCGACTTTTGAAAAAATTTTTTAAATGTTGCGGTGAACTGTATTGACAAAATATTGTTTATGAATTATTATATAATATGTGGAAGGTGTTGATTTTAATTTATGCAATTTATAGGTGTTATGCATAGGTTAAAAAATAAAATACCGTTATGTGTACGATTAAAGCGGTAAAATTGAATGGAGGAGATTTAGTGAGATTAAAGAAAATTTTAAGTGCAATTACCTCTCTTGCACTTTCAGCGACAGTATTTACGGGTGTAAATCTGTCAGGGAGTTTAAAAGCTGATGCGGTACAATCAAACTGGAAGTTTGATTTCGGCGGTTCAGGAGCAGCAAGCGGATATACAGGTGTATCTGCATCAGACGGCTATAATTCAAGCAGAGGTTATGGATTTAATCAGACATGGAATATGGCTAATGTAAGCGCATCGGGAAGCGGTGCATTAAGCGATGCTGTTCAGTTTAAAAGTACAGATGAAGCAAATACGTTCAATGTAGACCTCGATAAAGGACTTTATCAGATTACAATTCATCTTGGAAATACAATGAGAACAAGCATAAAAGCTGAAAATATGCTTCAGGTAATAAATATGACAGGAAATAATGCCTATCATACTTTCCAGATGCCTGTAACCGACGGACAGCTTAATATTATGGCAACAGAGGGCAAGGCAGGATATGCGTTTACAATGAGCTCTCTTGAAATCAAACAAATATCAACTGATCCTACAATGAAGCCTACAATCTGGATATGCGGCGACTCAACCGTATGTAACTATTATCCTCTCGACACAAGTGCTCAGGGCGGTTGGGGACAGATGTTAAATCAATTTGTGGATACAAACAAATTTGAGATAAGAAATATGGCTGCAAGCGGTCAGTATGCAAAGGGCTTTGTAGATGCAGGACAGTTCAAACCGATTGAATATTATGGCAAAGAGGGCGATTATTACATAATTTCAATTGGAATTAACGATACTAATTATTCAAACGCCGACGAATACTATACAGTAGTAACCGATATGGTAAAAAAAGCAAAAGCAAAGGGAATGACTGTAATTCTTGTAAAACAGCAGGGACGTAATGGTGATGCAACCAGAAATCCGCTTCTTACAGGAAGATGGTTCGGCGGTCAGCTTGATACTATCGGTGCAGAACAGAATGTTCAGGTAGTAGACCTCTTTAACCTGTGGCAGAATTATTGTATTTCAGCAGGTACAAGTACAACAGATTCAATGTATATGTCAGGTGATTCGCTTCACCCAAATAGAAAAGGCGCAATAAAGCTTGCAGAGCTTATGGCAGAAGCAATAGACTTTGAAGGTATTGAGCTTGCAGAGGGCGCTGTTATGAATGAGAACACAAAATATATGTTCAAAAATGTAAACAGCGGACTTTATCTTGAAGTAGCAAACGGTTCTGCAGCAGCAGGAACAAATGTACAGCAAGGAGATGGTTCGAATCCTGAGGCGAAAAATACATGGCAGCTTAAAGCGGCTTCTGATGGATATTATTATATGTATTCCATGCTCGGTGACGGAAAAACATATCTTCTTGACCTTGACTACGGAAAAAAAGATAACGGAACAAATATCGGAATTTATACTGATACAAACAACGATGCACAGCTGTTTAAATTCAGCAAGAATTCAGATGGTTCATATCTGATACTTACAAAAAACAGTAAGGACAGAAGCTGTGTAGAAGTTGTAAGCGCTAAAACAGAAAGCGGTGCAAATGTTCAGCAGTGGGAAAGAAACGGCCATGCTTGTCAGAGCTGGGTAGCTGAAGAAGTTAACAGCTCAATATCACAGCCTACAACTGAAGAAATGGGTAAGCTTGTTTATGGAGATGTAAACTGCAACGGTACAGTGGATATTGCAGACGCTGTAATTACAAAGCTTTATATTATTAATCCAAGCAAATACAGCCTTAGCAAACAGGGACTGAAAAATGCTGATGTACATAATGTCGGAAACGGAATAAATGCTCAGGACGCACTTGCAATTCAGTCATATGTTATAAGCAGAATAGAAACACTTCCTGTAGGTGAAAAGACATATCAGACTATGTATCCGGCAAAGGATGCAACAATTTCAGGCGGAATAACAGAAAATGTTAATTCAGGCTATACAGAAGATTGTTATGTGAATCTCAATAACGAAGTTGGCAGTAATATTACATTTAATGTAGAAGTCGGTCAGACAGGCAATTATTACGTTGCAATAAGAAATGCAAACGCAAGTGCAAATGACCGTAAAATGAAAATTGAAGTTAATGGAGCAGGTGAATATTGGGTTCAGTCGTTCCTTTCAACAGGTGACTGGACAAAGTGGGTTGAAACCGGAATAGTTCTTCCGCTTGTTGCAGGCATGAACACAATAAAAATGACATCTCTTATGTCAGAGGGTGCTCCTAACCTTGATTATATACGTATAGAGCTTACTGATGAGCCTATTGCTGAAACCTATGACCCGAACAGCGGCGATATAAACATAGGCGGTAATTCTACAATATATATTGCAGGTGATTCAACTGTACAGAGTTATCGTGAGAGCTATAAGCCACAGCAGGGCTGGGGATATTATCTCCAGAATTATCTTAATGATGTTACCGTATCGAATCAGTCTATAGCAGGCAGAAGCTCAAAGAGCTTTTATGATAACGGACGTCTTGATACGATTTTAGGAACAATTAAAGAGGGCGATTATCTTATGGTGCAGTTTGCAATAAATGATGCAGATTACACCAAAACAGAAAGATATGCTCCTGTATGCGGAAAGGTTCAGAATCCTGATACAGGCTCATTCGAATACTATATTGCAAAATATATTGAGGGAGCAAAATCAAAAGGAGCAACTCCGATACTTGTAACAACTGTTATCGGATTAAAAGCATATTCTAACGGAAAGTTTGTAAATAGCTATACAAATTACTGTCAGGCAATGAAGGATATGGCTTCTTATTATAAAATTCCATGCATTGACCTTAATACACTTATGGTTAATCATTATAATTCAATCGGATATGATGCTGCATATAAATATCACCTTTGTGGTGCAGTTGATGGCAGCACAGATATGACTCACTTTACTGAAACAGGCGCAAATGCAGTTGCAGGCTTGGTTGCAAATGCGTTAAAGGGACTTAATCTTCCTGTTTCGAAGAATGTGAAATAATAAAATCACATAAAACGAAGGGCTGTTGTACTTTTGTAGTGCAACAGCCCTGATTTTGTTCGGTAATCATAAATATTAGACGCAGCTTAAAATTAATCTGATAAGCAATCCTATAAAGGCAGCAGTTGAAATTACTCCCAGTATACCAAGGAATATACTCAATCCCTTTTTATTCTTGCCCTTGATGTTTATAATTGTACGAATAACACCGACAGTAAATATTAATAAGCCCAGAAGAACAAGTATTTTTTCTAATAACATACCGCCGGTGAAGTTGGCGCCTGTCATTATTATACTTCCCAACACTATGTCGAAAATACCGTCATTTAATTTTTTCCCCTTATCTTTATCCATAATAATATCTCCTGAATTCAAATAAATATTTTGCTGATTGTTACAGTCGTAATATAGCTAAGACTATGTGTTAAGTGCAGAATACATAACTGCATGCACATAGTCTTAGAGAACACACCTTAATCGAATTTTTCGACATCAAAATCCGGTGGAGCATCAATTTCATCCGATACATACTTTCCGTTTTTCTTACGCTGTTTAACGCATTCGGTAAGAAGATACTCAATCTGACCGTTTACCGAACGGAAATCGTCCTCAGCCCAAGCCGAAATCTCGTTATACAGCTTTTCGGAAAGTCTGAGAGGAACCTGTTTTTTTTGAGCCATATTTTAATACAGGCTTCCTGAGTTGACGATAGGCTGAGCGTCGTGGTTTCCGCAAAGAACCACAAGAAGATTTGAAACCATAGCGGCTTTGCGTTCTTCATCAAGGTCAACAACATTAGTTTCATTAAGTCTTTCAAGAGCCATTTCAACCATTCCAACTGCACCGTCAACAATCATTTTTCTTGCGTCTATAATAGCAGAAGCCTGTTGTCTTTGAAGCATAACTGCGGCAATTTCAGGAGCATACGCAAGATAAGTAATACGAGCTTCGATAATTTCGAGTCCTGCATTTTCAACCTTGACCTGAATTTCATCACGTATTCTCTGTGCAACAAGGTCGCTTGAGCCTCTTAAACTGCCCTCGTCAGCAACACCGTCACCTGTAGTATCAATATTCGGAGCCATATCATAAGGATAGATTTTTACAATATTTCTGAGAGCACTGTCACACTGAAGTGAAAGGTATTCTTTATAGTTATCAACGTCAAAAACAGCCTTTGCAGTGTCAACAACTCGCCACATAACAGCAATACCGATTTCAACAGGATTTCCGAGGCAATCATTTACTTTCTGACGGTTATTGTTGAGTGTCATAATTTTGAGTGAAATCTTCTTGTCAACTACACCCATATTAATGTTTACCTGTGCAGAACCTGCATCCTTTGCGCCAATGGAAAGAGGGGATGAGCCGTTTACGTCACCACTCTGTCTGAGCTTAGTCTGTGCGGCAGGGTTTACAGCTGTACAGAAAGGATTTACAAAGTAAAAACCATCACCCTTTATTGTTCCGATATATTTACCGAAAAGAGTAAGTACAAGAGCTTCCTGTGGCTTGAGAATTTTCAGTCCAAGGAACGGAATCCAGCCCACACAAATCCAGAATACGCCCACTATCAAAAGTGGAATTCCTGCATTGTTTTTGTCATCTAACATTACTCCGCCGGCAATTGTAAGTGCAATTGCAGCGAGGTATAGCAGAATTGTGATAAAGAGTACAAGCATACCATTTTTCTTTTTGTCGAGAATTTTTTCTTTCATGATTATCGTCCTTTCGTTGTTGGATATTTCATATCCTTGTGATATCATTATGATATCATATGAATTTCAATTTGTCAATAGTTTTTTTAAAAAAATTTTTTTGAGCTAAAAAGCTGTTATACCGTATTAAACGATATAACAGCTTTTCATTATTCCAGATATGGTTTCAGGTATTTTCCTGTGTATGAGTCCTTACATTTCACAATTTCTTCAGGAGTACCACAGACGAGAATTTCTCCGCCGCCGTCGCCGCCTTCTTTTCCGAGGTCAATTATGTGGTCGGCAACTTTTATAACATTAAGATTATGTTCTATTATAAGAACAGTATTTCCGTTGTCGGCAAGCTTCTGCAATACCTCAATAAGCTTGTGGACATCGGCATTGTGAAGACCTGTTGTAGGTTCATCGAGAATATATATGGTTTTTCCTGTTGCACGCTTTGAAAGCTCTGTTGAAAGCTTTACACGCTGTGCCTCACCGCCTGAAAGCGTTGTTGCAGGCTGTCCGATTTTGATATAGCCAAGACCTACCTCCTGCAATGTTTTGAGTTTGCGTGAGATTTTCGGGATATGCTCAAAAAACTGAACGCCCTCATCAACTGTCATTTCGAGTACATCATGTATAGATTTGCCTTTGTAATGAACCTCAAGAGTTTCTCTGTTATAGCGTTTTCCCTTGCAAACTTCGCAGGGAGCGTAAATATCGGGAAGAAAGTGCATTTCGATTTTGATTATTCCGTCGCCTTCACAAGCCTCACAGCGTCCACCCTTTATGTTGAATGAAAAACGTCCGCTGGAATAGCCCTTTGCTTTAGCATCAGAGGTCTGGGAAAAAAGTTCACGTATATCAGTAAAAACTCCTGTATAGGTTGCAGGATTAGAACGAGGAGTACGTCCTATAGGTGATTGGTCAATATTAATTACCTTGTCTAGATGTTCACACCCTGTAATTTCCTTGAAGCTTCCTGCTTTGAGTTTAGCTCTGTTGAGCGTACATGCAAGATGCTTGTAAATAATTTCGTTTACAAGTGATGATTTACCTGAACCGGAAACTCCTGTAACACATATAAGCTTACCGAGTGGGATATCTACGTCTATATTTTTCAGATTATGCTCGCTTGCACCCTTTACGGAGAGGAATTTTCCGTTTCCTTCGCGTCTTTTTTTCGGTACGGGAATTTTTTTGCGGCCGCTTAAATAATCTCCCGTAACAGAATTCTTGCATTTAAGAAGTTTATCAACAGTTCCCGCAAACACAACATTTCCGCCATTTACTCCTGCACCCGGTCCGATATCCACAATGTAATCAGCGGCAAGCATGGTATCATCATCATGTTCAACAACAATAAGTGTATTTCCGAGGTCACGCAGTCTTTTCATAGTTGCAATAAGCTTATCGTTGTCACGCTGATGAAGTCCTATACTTGGTTCGTCAAGAATATAAAGAACACCCGTAAGAGAAGAACCGATTTGTGTGGCAAGACGTATTCGCTGACTTTCTCCGCCGGATAAAGTACCTGCCGAGCGTGAAAGGTTGAGATAGTCAAGACCTACATTTTTCAAAAATCCAAGACGCTCTTTGATTTCTTTTATAATCTGACGGGAAATGAATTGCTCACGCTCTGTAAGATTTAAATTTTCAAAGAATTCAAAGCAGTCACGCACAGAAAGCTCTGTAAGTTGGCTTATATTCAGATTACCGACAGTAACGCTAAGACTTTCTTTTTTAAGTCTGTTTCCTTTACATTCAGGGCAGAGTGTTTCGCTCATATACGATTCGATTTCATTTTTTGAATAACTGCTGTTTGAGTCTTTATAGCGTCTTTCGAGGTTGTTGATTACGCCCTCGAATTTACCGTATCTTACGCCTCCGCCGAATGAATCAATAATTTTGAACTCAAGTTTTCTGTCAGTACCGTACAGAAAAACGTTTTTCACTTCATCAGAAAGCTCGCAGAAAGGAGTATCAAGACTTATACCATATTCGTTTGCGATAGCGTTGTAATACATCATAGCAACCGAACCTTTATCAAGTGTATTCCAGCCCGAAGCCTTTATAGCGCCCTCACGGATACTGAGTTTTTTATTCGGAACTATTATATCAGGGTCAACATGTCGGAAAACACCGAGTCCTGTACAATGCGGACATGCACCGAAAGGATTGTTGAATGAAAACATTCTTGGAGTAAGCTCTTCAATACTTATGTTATGTTCGGGGCAAGCATAATTCTGTGAAAATGTAAGCTCCTCGCCGTCAATAACATCAACGGTTACGCTTCCACCCGTAAGAGCAAAAACGGTTTCAAGGCTATCAGTAAGGCGTGATTTGATATTATCCTTTATAACAAGACGGTCAACGACGATTTCAATAGTATGTTTTTTATTTTTATCCAAAGAAATTTCTTCGGATAAATCGTATATAATTCCGTCAATACGAACACGCACATATCCACTTTTTCTTGCGTGTTCAAGCTCTTTTGTGTATTGACCTTTTCTTCCTCGGATAATCGGAGCAAGAAGCTGAATTTTAGTTCCGTTTTCCAAAGCACAAATCTGGTCGACAATCTGGTCTATGGTCTGTTGAGTTATTTCACGATTACATACAGGACAATGCGGAATTCCTATTCTTGCGTAAAGAAGACGGAGGTAATCGTAGATTTCGGTAACTGTTCCGACTGTGGAACGGGGATTTTTTGATGTAGTTTTCTGGTCGATGGATATAGCGGGAGAAAGTCCGTCAATACTATCGACGTCAGGCTTTTCCATTTGTCCGAGAAACATTCTTGCGTATGATGAAAGACTTTCCATATATCTGCGTTGACCGTCGGCATATATTGTATCAAATGCAAGAGAGGATTTTCCCGAGCCTGAAAGACCTGTCATAACAACGAATTTGTCACGTGGAATTTCAAGGTCAATGTTTTTCAGATTATGCTCTCTTGCACCTTTAATGACAATTTTTTCAATCATTTTTACTCTCCTTTAAGTTCCTTGATTTTATCTCTCAGATAAGCGGCGTGTTCGAATTCAAGCATTTTAGCGGCAGCTTTCATCTGTTCTGTAAGTGTATCAATGAGTGCGGCACGTTCTTTTGCAGACATTTTCTTGCTGCTTGATTTTTCTTCGATTTTTTCCTTTGAGGTGATTTCAAGGACGTTACGAACTTCTTTGATAATAGTTTTCGGAGTTATATTATGTTTTTTATTAAATTCAATCTGGATTTCCCTGCGTCGTTCGGTTTCGGTGATGGCACGCTCCATAGAGCCTGTAACTGAGTCTGCGTACATAATAACCTTACCCTCGCTGTTACGTGCGGCACGGCCGACTGTCTGGATAAGAGAGGTTTCGCTTCTAAGGAAGCCTTCTTTATCAGCGTCAAGAATTGCAACGAGAGTTACCTCCGGAATATCAAGTCCTTCACGAAGAAGGTTAATTCCGACAAGAACATCAAATTCACCGTTTCTCAGGTCACGGATAATTTCCATTCTTTCAATCGTATCAATATCGTGGTGCATATATTTTATTTTTATTCCCAGATTTTCGTAATAGCTTGTAAGGTCCTCAGCCATTTTCTTTGTAAGTGTTGTAACGAGAACACGTTCACCCTTTTCGGTACGGACATTGATTTCGGACAGCAGGTCATCTATCTGACCTTCGGTAGGCTTTACAATGATTTCAGGGTCAACAAGACCTGTTGGACGTATAACCTGTTCAACGATTTTATCTGTTTTAGAGCGTTCAATCTGTCCCGGAGTAGCGCTTACGTATATAGCACTTTTTATGTGAGAATTGAATTCGTCAAAATTAAGCGGACGGTTATCGTAAGCACTCGGCAGACGAAATCCGTAATCTATAAGAGTAGTTTTTCTGGCTCTGTCACCTGCATACATAGCTCTTACCTGAGGCAGAGTAACGTGGCTTTCATCTACAATCAGCAGAAAGTCTTCGGGGAAGTGGTCGAGAAGCGTAAGAGGAGTACTTCCCGGAGCTCGTCTTGCAAGTACTCGCGAATAATTTTCTATACCACTGCAAAAGCCTATTTCACGAAGCATTTCCATATCATAGTGAGTACGCTGAGCAATACGCTGAGCTTCAACAAGCTTGTTGTTTACAGTGAAAAAGTTAATACGTTCTTCGAGTTCTTCATCAATATCTTTAAGAGCCTCTTCGATTTTATCTCCGCCGACAACATAATGTGAAGCAGGAAAAACAGCGGCGTGTGACATTGTTGAAAGAAGCTCTCCCGTAACTATGTTTACTTCACATATACGGTCGATTTCATCTCCGAAAAATTCTACTCTCAGAGCTGTATCGTTAGAGCGTGACGGGAAGATTTCGACTACATCTCCACGGACTCTGAATTTATTACGGGTAAAATTAATATCATTACGTTCGTATTGGATTTTTACGAGTTCCTCGATAAGCTGTTCTCTTGATTTCTCCATACCCTGACGGACAGAAACAACCATATTTCTGTATTCTTCAGGGCTTCCGAGAGAATATATACACGAAACACTTGCTACGATAATTACATCACGGCGTTCTGTGAGTGCAGTAGTAGCAGAGTGGCGGAGCTTATCTATTTCGTCGTTAATTGAAGAGTCTTTTTCAATATAGCTGTCAGTGCTTGGAATATAAGCTTCAGGCTGATAGTAGTCGTAGTATGAAACGAAATATTCAACTGCATTATCGGGAAAGAATTCCTTGAATTCCGAACAGAGCTGTGCCGCAAGAATTTTATTATGAGCAAGAACGAGTGTAGGTTTATTAACGTTTGCGATTACATTAGCCATGGTAAAGGTTTTTCCTGAGCCTGTAACTCCAAGCAGAATTTGTTCTTTTTCGCCTTTTAAAATACCGTCGGTAAGAGCCTGAATAGCTTCCGGCTGGTCACCTGACGGTTTATAGTCCGAAACAAGTCTGAATTCGTCCATACAATAAAAACTCCTTAAAAATAACATTATAATTAATGTGTCCTCAACAACCGCCGTCAGGCGGTTATTGCCCCGAACTTCATTCGGGGAGCGCAAATTCTTTACAATATGAGGAATTTGCGCATCACATTCATTGATGTCAAGCTCATTTTGCCCTATAGGGCAAAACAAAGTG
>SVNL01000017.1 GCA_015066925.1 Ruminococcus sp. | reverse complement strand
CACTTTGCCAACTTAAAATTGGCTTTAAAAAGCTATATTAAGCCAATTTTAAGTTGTTGAGCAGATATTAATTATGGTGTAAATTATGCTGATATACTAACGGAGGTGCTGCCGATCTGAAAGCCGGAGTATCAACGGCCTGTCTTTATCCTAAGCTTCTTGAGGACAGTCTGTATGAACTGGCGCTGAATGCCGTAAATAATATCGAGATTTTTGTTAATTCTCATTCTGAGCTTAATAAGATTTTTGCTGAAAGTCTTGCAGAAACTATGCGCAGATTTGAAGTAAGCTGTTGCGCTGTTCACCCGTTCACCTGTGAAATCGAGCCTATGATGCTGTTTTCCGATTATCCGAGAAGATTTTGCGATATGCTTGATTATTATAAGAAATATTTCAGCTTTATGAATATCGTAGGAGCTGAGGTTTTCGTCCTTCACGGTCATAAGGGTGTTCCGAACTCGAATAAAGAGGTGTTTTGCGAGCGATATATGAAGCTTCGTGAAGCGGGGAAGGAGTTCGGCATTAATGTCGCTGTTGAAAACGTTTCACGCTGTCTGAGTGGAAGCGTTTCATATCTGAAAGATATTTCAAAAATGCTCTCGGATGATATAAGCTTTGTTCTCGATACAAAACAGGCTGTACGCTCAGGTGAAAATCCCTTTGACTATATTTCCGCACTGGGCAATAAAATCAGCCACGTTCATATAAGTGATAACAGCGAAATAGGTGATTGCCTTTTAATAGGCAAAGGGCGATTCAACATAAGGAAATTTCTTTCAGAGCTTTATAAAATTTCTCCTGATATTTCAGTTGTGCTGGAGCTTTATAACGGCTGCTTTACAGGAGTTTCCGACCTTACAAACAGCTTTAATATCCTTGATAATATGATAAAGGGAATTGAAGCAAAAGAAACAAAATAAAAAATAAAAAATCATTTCATCGGAGGTATTTACAATGGAATTCATGAATCAGTTCAATGACGAAAAAGTACAGGCAACATTTACTGCTGAGGAAGTAAAGAAAAATCAGATTTACTGTGTTCTTGCATACCTTTCAATCTTATTCTTCCTTCCATATGTTGTGGATAAGAATTCAGCATACGCTAAGTTCCATTCTAATCAGGCATTGGTATTCTTTCTTGCAAATATCGTACTTACAGTTGTAACACTTGTGCTCGCAATTATTCCGATTTTAGGCACTCTCTTGGGTACGCTTATTTCAATTGCACGTTTGGTTGCTATGGTTCTTCTTATGGTTTGCGCATATAAGGGTATGGCTGTAAGAATTCCTGTTATCGGCAATTTAGAAATTTTCAAGTAATCAGTTAACACCTGTACGCAGGCTTCCCTGATCTTCACTGTAAATCATTGAAGCTACTGCTACATTATTACATACTATCAGCTCTGCCAGCATATTTTTGCCGTCGGGGCTGTAATTTTTTACCTGATATACATAAAGCTGAGCTTCTTCGCCTTTATGTCTGCGCAGAGGAAGTCCCTGCTCGTCCTGTAGCATTGCGTATTCCTCGTAGACGGCGCTGAATTCGGACGGAATTATTATACGCTGATTATAAAGCTCTTCGACCTCCCAGCCGTGTGAAGCGAAGTAGTCAAGGCGTTCAGCAGCGGTTTCGGCATTAATAGCTGACGCAGGAGTATCACTTGCCTTTACTTCGGGTAAAAACATAAACGCAACAACAAGAATTATTCCGGATATAATCGCAATTTTTGCTTTTTTTGTCATATTTAAAGCTCCTCTCACATTCGTGTACATACATAATATATGTCCCAAAAAAGTAAAATATGCTTTTAGAAAAGCCACATTTATGAAAGGATAACTTATGCGACTTGATAAATTTATTGCAGACCATACTGAATATACAAGAAGTCAGATAAAGGCTATAGTAAAAAAAGGCGGAGTAAGTGTAGACGGCAAGGCTGTAAAAGCGGCTGATATGCAGATAGACCCGCAAAAGCAGAGTGTAACGGTAAACGGAAAGGAACTTATGTATCGTGAGCATACATATATAGTGTTAAATAAACCCGAGGGATACGTCTGCTCAACCGATAGCAAGGACGGTGCAACGGTTCTTGAGCTTGTTCCCGAAGAGCTTCGTGTGAAGGGACTGTTTCCTGCGGGAAGGCTGGATAAGGATACTCTCGGAATGGTACTGCTGACTGATGACGGGGAATTGGCACACAGAATATTGTCACCGAAGAGGCATATTCCGAAAATTTACCTTGTGAAACTTGACAGACCGTTTGAAATTAAATATGTTGACCAATTCAAAAGTGGAATGGTTCTCGAAAACGGAGAAAAGTGTCTTCCTGCAAGGGTAATCGGTGTTGAAAACAATGAAAAATGGGCATTTGTCGAATTGTGCGAGGGAAAATATCATCAGGTGAAACGAATGTTTGCAGCTGTTGAAAACCATGTTGAAAGGTTGATGCGGATATCGATGGGAGGGCTTGAAATTCCCGAAAAACTGGGGAAAGGTGAGTGTATAGAATTATTGCACAAAGATGTTGAAAAGTTATTTTTGCCGCTTGACTTTGAAGAGTTTTGCCTTAAAAAATTTGTTATTTTTTCGTCATATTTGATAAACAAGTAATTGCAAGTTTGGGAATTTAGCGTATTGAAATCTTTCGTCGAATTTGGTATCATATTATTATAGCTGATACTATGTGATAGCATTGGCAAGAAGATAAGATTTTCAGGAGGATTATTTAATGGCAGGTTTAACATTAAAAGGTATTTATAAAAAATATCCGGGCGGCGTTGTTGCTGTTTCAGATGTTAATTTAGAAATCAGAGATAAGGAATTCATCATCCTCGTAGGTCCATCAGGCTGTGGTAAGTCAACTACTCTCAGAATGATCGCAGGTCTTGAGGAAATTTCAGAGGGCGAGCTTTATATCGGCGACCGCCTTGTAAACGACATCGCTCCTAAGGACAGAGATATCGCTATGGTTTTCCAGAACTACGCTCTCTATCCACATATGACAGTATTCGAAAATATGGCTTTCGGTCTTAAGCTCAGAAAGGTTCCAAAGGACGAAATCGAGCGTAAGGTAAACGAAGCTGCTAAGATTCTTGACCTCTCACACCTTCTCGACAGAAAGCCAAAGGCTATGTCAGGTGGTCAGCGTCAGAGAGTTGCCCTCGGTCGTGCTATCGTTCGTTCACCAAAGGTATTCCTTCTCGACGAACCTCTCTCAAACCTCGACGCTAAGCTCCGTGCACAGATGAGAACAGAGATTTCAAAGCTCCATAAGAAGCTCGGTACAACATTTATCTACGTAACTCATGACCAGACTGAAGCTATGACAATGGGCGACAGAATCGTTGTTATGAAGGACGGTTTCGTTCAGCAGATTGATACTCCACAGAACCTCTACGAAAGCCCTGTTAATAAGTTCGTTGCAGGCTTCCTCGGTTCACCACAGATGAACTTCATCGATTCAGTTCTCAAGTATGACCAGGAATACGGTCAGTACATCGTTGAATTCGGTTCATCAGATACAAAGTTCTCAGTAGGCAGAAAGTTCCAGATCATCGTTCCTGAATCAAAGGTTACTCCTGAACTCAGAAACTATGTTGGTAAGGAAATTACTCTCGGTATCCGTCCTGAAAGCGTTCACGACGAAGAAATGTACCTCTCAAATGCTACAACAGGCGTTATCGAATGTGCTGTTGAAATCACAGAAATGATGGGTGCTGAAACATACCTCTACCTCAACTGTGAAGGTATTCCGCTTACAGCAAGAGTTTCACCAAGAACTACTGCTAAGGGTGGAGATGTTATCAGAGTTGCTCTCGATCCAAACAAGATTCACATCTTTGATAAGGAAACTGAGCGTACAATCGTTAACTGATTTGCATTGAAAAATTAATCGCTTTAATAAGCGGTGATAAAAAAGCTTAAAAAAGCGGCTTTTGAATTAATTTCAGAAGCCGCTTGTTTTTTTATATCGTATTAATGTATGAAAAAAGTAGGGTTAGAGTAATGACCGTATAGAAGCAAAAATGGGTACCGAGCGATAAACTCGATACCCATATATTATTTGTTGTAAAATTGTCGGAGAATTCTCCCCACGGCTCCTTTAAATCACTTATCAATCTTCATAGAAATATCGAAGCATTTAACCGAATGGGTAATAGCGCCTAGTGAAATAATATCCACGCCTGTTTCGGCAACCATACGGATAGTTTCGGCAGTAATATTGCCCGAAGCTTCAAGAAGCGCTCTGCCGCTTGCGATTTCAACAGCAGTAGCCATATCCTCATAGGTCATATTATCGAGCATAATAACCTCACATCTGTTGTCGAGAGCCTCCTGAAGCTCAGCAAGGTTTCTTACCTCGACCTCAATTTTAACCATATGACCGATTTTCTTACGTAAAGCAGTAACAGCACCTGTAATACCGCCGTAAGCGTCAAGGTGATTATCTTTAAGCATAGCACCGTCTGAAAGGTTAAAGCGGTGATTTTTTCCGCCGCCGACAGTTACCGCATATTTTTGGAGAGCACGAAGTCCCGGAAGAGTTTTTCTTGTATCAGTGATAGAAGCCTTTGTGCCTTCAATTTGTCTGACGCATTTATTTGTAGCAGTAGCAATACCCGAAAGGTGCTGTAAAAGGTTAAGAGCAGTTCTTTCGCCCTTTAAAAGAGTAACAGTGCTGCCTTTCATTTTTGCGATTATATCGCCGTTTTTCACCATTGAGCCGTCGTTTATGAGAGTTTCGAACTCAACATTTCCGCCTGCAAGCTCAAATACACGTTTAGCGATATCAATACCGCAGAGTATACCGGAATCCTTAGCGATATAGTAAGCGGAGCTGCAATGGTCCTCAGAGAGCAGGTTGTCAGTAGTGACGTCCATATAATTAATATCCTCATTAAGAGCGATGTTGATAATATTATCAATGTAAGCCTGTGTGAGCTTCATAAGAGAGAATTCTCCTTTCAAGGTAAGTATTTACACATTAAATTACTTCTTTAAGAATAATATAAGCGACAGTAGCGAGAGATTTAGCCTCGATAAAGTCTGCATTAATGATAAAATTTCCGCTTGTAAGAATGTCTTTTATCTCTTTTACACGTTCAAAGCCTTTAACAGCCGCCTTGCTGTCGGGAATAACAAAATAGCTTTGCTGTAAAATATGGCGTATTTCGGTACGCAGACCACGCGGAATAGCTTCCTTGCGGTTAGAATTATCGAATTTGAAATCTTCAAATTCATCCGGACAGCTATCGAGCTTTGAAGCGATATCCATAGCTGCACGACGGGAGAAAACGAGTGCTTCGAGCAAGGAGTTACTTGCAAGACGATTATTTCCGTGAACACCTGTGTGAGAACATTCACCTGCAGCATAAAGTCCGTCGATAGCAGTAAGAGCGTTTTCGTCAACATTAATTCCGCCCATGAGGTAGTGCTGACAAGGGAAGATAGGAATTAAATCCTTTGTCAGGTCATAGCCCTGTTCGAGCAGATTTTTATATATCATAGGAAAACGTGATTTGATGAAATCGCTGTCCTTATGGGAAATATCGAGATAGAAATCGGTAGAACCGAGCTTGCGGCTTTCCTGGATAATAGCGTGAGAAACGACATCTCTCGGAGCAAGCTCAAGACGGTCATCATAGTTATGCATAAAGCGTTCATGGTTTGCATTGAGAAGATAAGCACCCTCACCTCTTACGGCCTCAGAAATCAAGAAACATTCTCTTGTATTACGGTTGTTGAAAGCGGTAGGGTGGAACTGAACGAAGCTGAGATTTTTAATATCCGCACCCATTTCGAAAGCAAAGGTTATACCGTCGCCCGTAGCGATAGCCGAATTGGTAGTATATTCATAAACACGTCCGATACCGCCTGTTGCGAGTATAACGAAGTGAGAATTACAGGTAATATATTCGTTATCCTTCAAAAGATTTGCACTGAAGCCTGTAGAAGTTTTTTCAAGACCGCAGAGCAGAGTATTCTCCATAACAGTTACATTATCGAGAGTTCTGACGTGATTTAAAAGTGTGGTAAGAATTTCAAAGCCTGTAGCGTCCTTGTGGTGAAAAATTCTGTGACGGCAATGACCGCCCTCGAGAGTACGATGAAGAGAGCCGTCGGGGTTACGGTCGAATTCGACGCCGAGCTTGATAATTTTTTCAATATCCAAACAAGCTTCGCTTACAAGAATATGAACGGTTTCGGTATTATTTTTAAATCCGCCTGCAATCAGCGTATCATTCTGATGAAAGCTTATATTATCA
The DNA here is from genome assembly GCA_015066925.1 of Ruminococcus sp. Classification (GTDB taxonomy): domain Bacteria; phylum Bacillota; class Clostridia; order Oscillospirales; family Ruminococcaceae; genus Ruminococcus. The sequence goes on along the minus strand of SVNL01000017.1, from coordinate 23,026 downwards.
TCAGGCGAGTTATAGACTCCTGCGATACCGCCCTGAGCGAGAGCCGAGTTACAAAGAGTTATTTCCTTTTTGGAAATAACGAGCACCTTTAGCTCTTTTGGAAGATTTATTGCGGCATAAAGACCTGCAGCACCGCTTCCTGCTATAATAACATCATAATTATTAGCCATATAAAGCCGTCCTTTTTAAGCGCAAAACGCTGAATAGTAATTCCGAGCAGGAAATGCTCATACAACATAATTATATCATATTTCAAACATTTTGTCCAGTAAAACGGCACAAGTTTCGAAGAAAAGCGAAATAAGAGGAAGTAAAGCGAAGTAAAAAGCAGACAGGACGGTGTAAAAACCGTCCTGTCAAAAGGATTATTCAATAACAGCGATACCGTAGAGGACGAAATTAGTAGACGGATTATCCATAGCGATAGAAACCTCAAGAGTACCCGAAGTATTCTGATAATAGCCTAAATCACCGTCAAGACCGCCCCAGGTATACTGGAGATTACTTTTTACAGATGTAGTTTTACCGTTAACAGTAACATTAGCCGTACCCATAGAAGCGTTTGAATTTGACTGGAAGAGGAGCAGAATACCCTTACCCTCGACAGTAAATTTAAGAGGATTATTACCGTTTTTACTGAAAGTGAAGCCGTCGGAGTAAGAGGAATTATTTGTACCCTTATTCCAAGAGCCTGTTGAAAGGTTTTTAAGCTCATTAACAGTTAACAGACGAGCTGTTGAATATTCTGAGCCGAAAACTGATGTGTTAGGAATATCATAGCTGTCATCAGCATTTTCGCTTCTGAGAGCCTGACGGTAGTAATAGCCGATACAGTCAGCAATAAGCTTGTGACCGCCATCGCCCGGGTGGATATTATCTCCACTACCGTAATCGCTCCAAGAGAGAGTACCCGCCTTAATAGCATTCATAATTGCATTTTTACCGCTTATAACAGGAACATCATAGTTCTGAGCAACCTTAGCCATCCAGTCCTGACAGGACGAGCCTGACTGCATACAAAGCGTTACAACGACAACAGCAGGTTCATTTTCCTGTGAAAGACATTTTTTAACAAGTGATTCGAATGACTTCTGGAAGCGGTCGCCGCCTTGGTCGTTAACAGCGAATTCAATGAAGATTATGTCAGCATTCTTAGAGAAAACATCCTTGTCAACACGCATATTTCCTACAACAGAGGATGTACCTGCAAGACCTGCATTTGTGTAAGAAACATTGCTTCCACAGCCGAATGTTTCGTTGAAATACTGATACGAGAGATTTGCGAAGCATTTTGCCGGAGTGCTTGAAGAACCACCGCCTGTAATTGAACCGCCTAGATAAGCGATATTTACATTTTCGCCGCTTTGAGCTTTAGCGATTTTATCGCGTATTCTCTTAGTGTTACCGATATTTAAAAGTGAGTCCTTATAAACCTGAAGCATCTGAGGAGAAACATTTTCCTGATAATTATCCCAGTCGCCCTCAATAGAAGGACCTTTCGGATTGATTATGTAATCTCTGAGCATTACGAGGTCGAATACGTCGATAGAATTATCCTTGTCGAAGTCAGCACCGATTTCGATTTCATCCTGCTTGCCGACGAGATATTCAGAGAGTAAAACAGCGTCGTCGATAGAAACTGCCATATTTCCGTTTGCGTCACCCTGTTTAATAACAGCAGGCGCACCCTTTACAGTAACCGCATCCAAGTAAAAGTCTGTGAGTGATTCGGTAGTTTCGACATAAATTGACAAGTCGGAAGCACCTTCAGGAACGGTATATGCGTCATTTGAGAGGATAAGCCATGTGCTGTCGGGAACAGTTTCAAGAGCGATAGCGTCGTAACAGGCAGTTCCTGTGGCGTCGGTATATTGGAGAGAGAATTTCATTTCAACATCCTCACCGCTTTCGTGATAAACAGCGGCAGAAATCTCATATGTCTTTCCTGCAGAGAGGATAGAAGATGCATCTCTTGAAGCACCGTTCCAGGTACTGCTTCGTTCGCTGACGAAAAGACTGCACTTATCCGAAAAAGCCTTATCGGAAGTCCAGGCAACAGCCGCACCGCCGCGACCTGTAAACGAGTCATTAGTAGTTTCGAATTCAGCTGCAAGAAGAGTAGCGGCTGAAGCGGTAAAATTTTCCGTATTAAAATTTACAATCCCTGCTGTGAGAGCAGCGGCTGAGAGGACGGAAAGGGTTTTCGATATTAATTTTTTCATATTGCCTCCTGTATTTTAACGTGAATAAGCGTATAAATCCCATAAAAAATTATATCAGATAAATACAGCGAAGTCAACATTTATCGCGAATAAATACACTGTTTTTTGTGGAAGATGTAAAGAAAAAGTGGACAATTTAATGATTTCATGGAAAAAGTAAAAAATCAGCATGAAAATAACAGTAGTTACAGCAGTAATAATCCGTTTTGGTTTGTGAAGCTGTATTGCATAATAGACCATAAAAGAGAAAAATAAATTTTGAAATACTTATGTGCAAAATAAAAGGAATATCCGACTTTTTGAAAAATATATTTTATTTTTTGTAAAATATACTTGACAAAGTGTAAAGAATATGTTATCATAATCTCATAAATCACGGAGGTGACTATATGGCGAAAAATTTAAAACTGAAATCTGCACGTGCGGCAGTTGATATGTCACAGCAGGCACTTGCCGAATCGGTTGGCGTTTCAAGACAGACAATAAATGCCATCGAAAAAGGCGATTATAACCCTACAATCAATCTGTGCATTGCTATATGCAAGGTGCTTAATAAAACACTTGACGAGCTTTTCTGGGAAAACTGAGGAGGAATTTATTATGAAAAAATATTTTGAACAAAGCGACATGTTAAATGATGAAGGCTTGGATGAAATGCAGAAAACCTATGTTTACAAATTAGCGTTTAAATGCTTTAAATTTCTTTACTGGGGCAATATGGCGTTTGCTATTATACCTATGTTTTTTCCGAGTGTAACCAATAAATCAAGCTTTTTTGCAATCATATTTTTATGGATGATGCTTATCACAAATATCATTTATGTTGATTTTGGCATAAAAGCTTCGAAAGTCGGTGCGTTGAACCCGACCTTTAATCAATATATAACAAAGCCTTCAACAATTATAAGCTTTATAGTGATGTTTATATTTTATACGATTTTCATTATTTTGAAGCATAGCGAAGTGGGCATAATACTTTGCATTTATTTTGAAATATATATAGGAGTAATGGTTGTATCGCATATAGCTCTCGGATATATTGTCAAGAAAAACAACAAGATTATAGAAAATGAATCGGAGGAATAAATCGGCAGGTTGCAGTTGACATTTACTTAGCTTGCAAAAAATCAGGGTATCGAGCTTATAACTCGATACCCTTTTGCATTCTTATAGCACGGCTTACACTTGGTCTTGAAAGTCAAGGCTCATTTACGATGTCGAAAAATTTATAATGATATTATAGCATAACAAATTTATTTTGATGATGGCTCTGCAAATTTTCTGTAAACGGTATTAACCGCAAGCTGCGAAACGACAGCGGAGAAAACTCCTGTAAGAATTCCGCCGATAATGTCGCTGGGATAATGTACCCCTAGATAAAGCCTTGAAAAAGCGATAAGAGAAGCGAGAATAATTGCCGCAAAGCTGTATTTTTTCGGAAGATTTCTGAATATAGCCACAGCCGCCGAGAATGAGCTTGAGGTATGTCCCGAGGGGAACGAAGCGTCTTTTGCAGTTACAAGATTATCAAGACCGTCAATGGAAATAAAAGGACGAGTACGATCGAAAATATTTTTAAGAATAATGTTGTTAAAGAGCAGTGACAGTATCAGAGCGAGTGCACAAATTATACCTGTTTTGCGTGTTTTTTTAGGTATAAGAAGAATGAGAGAAATAGCTATCCAAATCATACCGCCGTTGCCTAGACGGGTAATAAAAATAAAGAATTTGCTAAGTAAATCGGTGCGGACATTATTTTGAAGCCACAGAAGTATTTCACCGTCAAGCGTCAATAAAAAATCGAGAATATTATTAATAATAATCAGCTCCTTTTAAATTATATATTATATTTTCAGCATTATTCCCGAGCGAGAAAATAAATACGGTCATAAAATTGCACTTCTGAAAAAATCAATCAGAAGTGCAATTAAAATTATTTATTGGATTTACGTTTAAGAACAACTGCGGCAGAAGCAGCAAGCGTCAGAACTATCAGCGCCGTAACAGGAGCACTAACGCCTGTTGGCGGAGCGTTTGTCTGATTGATAATGATAACAGTTGTAGTAGTTGGTGTTGTAGTAGTTACTATAGTAGTGGTTACCGTAGTAGTTTCAGGATTGCCTACTTCTATCAATATTTCAGTAACAACAGTGGTTGTAGCAGTAGTTGTATCAGAAGCAGTTGTGGTAGCTATGTCAGTAGTGGTAACAGTAGATGTAGTAGTAGTTTCATCTACGATAAAATCAGCTATAATACCCTTTTTAGTTGTAGTCGTTGTAGCCTTAGTTGTGGTAGTTGTAGTTGTTGTAGCCTTGGTTGTGGTAGTTGTAGTCGTTGTAGCCTTAGTTGTGGTAGTTGTAGTCGTTGTAGCCTTAGTTGTGGTAGTTGTAGTCGTTGTAGCCTTAGTTGTGGTAGTAGTTGTTGTTGTAGCCTTGGTTGTGGTAGTTGTAGTCGTTGTAGCCTTAGTTGTAGTAGTTGTAGTTGTTGTAGCCTTAGTTGTGGTAGTAGTTGTTGTTGTAGCCTTAGTTGTGGTAGTAGTTGTTGTTGTAGCCTTGGTTGTGGTAGTAGTTGTTGTTGTAGCCTTGGCTGTAGTAGTTGTAGTCGTTGTAGCCTTGGTTGTGGTAGTTGTAGTTGTTGTAGCCTTGGTTGTGGTAGTTGTAGTTGTTGTGGCCTTAGTTGTAGTAGTAGTAACCTTAGCGTCTACCATTTCAACCTTTTCTGCATCAACGAGTTTTCCGTCCATGCCGATAGTAAAGTCAATGCTTTCAGCAATTTCATATCCATAAGGAGCAGTAATTTCAGTAAGAGTATAATTGCCGCTTGGAAGACCGTTTATAACAGTTTCAAAGCCATTTGTTTTCCACTTTATACCGCCGTCGATTTCTGTGAAATCAACCTCAACCTGCTTGCCGCCATCGAGATAATATAAGCAAACGTTTTCGGAGTTGAAGCTGCTTCCTGTAATAGAAAGCTCAGCACCGTTGAGTTCATTTTTAGTACCGTCGCCGAGGATTTCGATTTTGCTTACAGTAACGGAAGTGATAGCGTCAACCATTTCAACCTTGTCGCCGCCAACGAGCTTACCGTCAAGACCGATTGAGAATTTAACTTCTTCGGCTCTTACATAACCGTTTGGAACAGTAATTTCCTTCATTGAATAGTCGCCTGAAGGGAGTCCCTCGATAACAGTTTCCTTGCCTGTTGTTTCCCAGGAAATACCGTTCTGAATAGTAGTAAATTTAACAGGAGTTTTAACACCGTTGTCGATATTGTAAAGCTTAACATTGCTGTAATCAGACTCAGAACCGTTTATAACGAGAGTAGCACCGTCAAGCTCTTTTTTAGTACCGTCGCCAAGGATTTCAACCTTGCTTACAGTAACAGAAGTGATTCCGTCAATCATTTCAAGCTTTTCGCCGCCAACGAGCTTACCGTCCTCACCGATAGAGAAAGGAATACTTTCAGCAACAGCGTATCCGTTCGGAGCAGTAATTTCAGTAAGGTCATAATCGCCTACAGGAAGTCCCTCGATAATAGTTTCCTTGCCTGTTGTTTCCCAGCTTACGCCCTCAGTGCCGTCAGCGAGTTCGAAATACGAGTGTTTAACCTTAATCTTTTCTGTACCGTCAAGGTAGTAAAGAGCGACATTATCCTTTTTGAAGCTTTCGCCTGAAACGGAAAGAATTGCACCGTCGAGTTCATTCTTAGTACCGTCGCCGAGGATTTCAACCTTGCTTACAGTAACGGAAGTGATATCATCGAACATAGTGATAACACCGTCAACCTCAGAAACAGAAGCACCCTCCCATTCAACAGTACCGTCGGGGGAAATAACGAAATTAATGCTTGAAGCAACAGTATATCCCGCAGGAGCAGCAGTTTCAACAAGAGTATAAGAACCCTCAGGGAGATTTTTTATTTCATTCGGAGTAGAATCCGAAATCCAGCTGATAACACCTGTAGCAGTGTTTATGATAGTCGAATCATTAGAAGCAGTTACTTCATCAAGCTGAGCAGGATTGTTCTCGTCAGCAATGATTTCGAGCTTAGCACCCTTGAGTTCATCATTTGTATTGCTGTCTTTTTTGCTGATTACAGTATCTGCAACAGCAATCGGAACGAAAGGATTTGCAAGAGTATAGAAATGCGCCTCAGCACCGTTATCGTTTACAAGAGTTTCAGCAACAACGCTTCCCTCGAAACGACCGCATTTAACGATTTCAACATCAGCGTTAGGAGCGAAAAGGTGACCGCCGAGAGCAGTAACGTTAGCGAATTCGGCGTCAGGAAGATTCCATATAAGGCGTAAGCCCTCGAGATTGATTTCCTGAGTTTTTACGTCAGCGCCAAAGCCGGTCATATTATCGAAGAAGAATTTTTCTCCTACTTCGCCGTTCCAAGTGATATTTACGGTATCATTTTCTCTGTTAACGCCGTAATTGGCAGAGAGGTTGAACGCCTCATCTTCAGGAACATCAACAACAGATACGATAAACTGATTTTCCTTGAAGTAATCAGCATTAGCAAAGCCTGTGAGATTGATAACGCTTATTTCAGAATAAACTGACCACGGAATAGCAACGTTTCCTCCTTCGACGTCGATGTCGAGGATTTTAGAGTCATATCCGTCAACATATTTTGCTTTAATTTCGTCTGCGGTAACAGTACGGCTTTCCGAAGCGATTTTCTCAGACTGTTTAGTAAGCTTTTCAAAAGCCGACTCCATATTTATGTATGCAGGATTTTGAACGAAATTCTCAGACAGCTCTTTGCCTGAAGAATTTGTAGCATAATAAACGGTTTTATCGCCTTTGACGTAATTTGCGTGACCGACGGTAGCCTGTTTAACGTCATAGATAAATGACGGAGTAATCTGACCGTCGCAGATAGTATTAATCTTATCAAAAGTACCGCCCACAGCAATAGCACCAACAACGTGACCACTACCCGTAAAATCGTCCTTTATGAAATACTGGAAATCGGTAAGGACGTTTTCCATGGTATACGTTTTCGGATAAGAGGGCGGAATATCATCGGCAGAACCGACAATAAACGGAAGTGCTGTAGCAGAAGATACAACGCTTGAAACTGCCATAAATGCTGAAGTAAAGCTTCCGAGCAAACGGCTTTTTAAAGTTTTCTTCATACAAAAAAATTCCCCTTCATAATTTTGTTTTGTGGAAATACTGCACAAATTCAAACCACCCGTTTTGTACAATACTTCCGATGTCTTATTTATAATATATAATTATAACATATATTTTAATTAATTGCAACCATTTTATGAATGAATTTATAAAAATAATTTAATCTTATTACCTGTGATAAGACTAATTCAGAAAATTAAGAAGCTGAAAAATCTTTAAGAAAAATTCAGAAAATTCAGACAGTGATAATGTAAATGATAATAAATAAAGGCTCACACACAAAAAAGGCATCGGATCAAATGCCGATGCCTTTACGTCTTTAAATAATCAAGAGTTCATTCCAAGCTCAATAGCCTTGAAGTTATTAGCAATAAGAGCAGCCTTTGCAGGAGGAACAACCTTTTCGATAGCCTTTTTCATAGTATCGAGTGAGAAAATACCTGTTTCCTTGATAATCTTACCGAGGAGGATGATATTTGAACCCCCCTTGAGTTCATTTTCATCAGCGAGCTGTGAAGAAGGGATACCGAAAATTTTGATATCTGTTCTATCGCAAGAACAGTCAACGAGAGTACTGTCAACGAAAACAGTTCCGCCCGGTTTAACAGTTCCGATGAATTTATCGAAAGAAGGCTGATTCATAGCGATGAGGATATCAGGAGTAAGAACAAGCGGAGAACCAACAGGCTCATCTGAAATACAAACAGAGCAGTTACAAGTACCGCCACGCATTTCAGGACCGTAAGAAGGAAGCCATGAAAGCTCCTTGTTATCCATAAGGCCACAGTAAGCGAGGATTTTTCCTGCGAAGAGGACACCCTGTCCGCCAAAGCCTGCGAGAAGAATTTCATTAGTCATTACTTGTTACCTCCCTCAGCAGTAATATCCTTATAAACACCGAGAGGGTAATAAGGAATCATTTCGTCCTGTAAGCGTTTGATAGCATCAATAGGGCTGAGTCCCCAGTTAGTAGGACAAGTTGAAAGAACCTCAACGATAGAAAGGCCTCTCTTTTCCTTCTGATTTTCAAATGCTTTACGGATAGCTTTTTTAGTTTCGCGGATATGAGGAACAGTATCGACAGCAACTCTCTGAGCGAGAGCAGTACCTGAAAGTGTAGCCATCATTTCGCATACACGGATAGGATTACCTGCGAGCTGAGCATCTCTGCCGAAAGGAGTAGTCTGAGTAACCTGTCCGAGAAGAGTAGTAGGAGCCATCTGACCGCCGGTCATACCGTAAATAGTATTGTTTATGAAGATAACAACGATATTTTCGCCTCTTGCACCAACGTGAACAGTTTCAGCAGTACCGATAGCGGCAAGGTCACCGTCACCCTGATATGTAAATACGAATTTATCGGGATTACTTCTCTTAACGCCTGTAGCAACAGCAGGAGCTCTTCCGTGAGGAGCTTCAATCATATCGCAGTTGAAGTAGTCGTAAGCGAAAACAGAGCATCCAACAGGGCATACGCCGACAGTATCGCCCTCGATACCCATTTCGTCAATAACCTCAGCAACGAGTCTGTGAACGATACCGTGAGTACAACCGGGGCAGTAATGAAGCGGAACATCACAAAGTGACTTAGGTCTTTCAAATACAACAGCCATTACTTATTACCTCCCATAGATTTAATTTTGTCGAGAACTTCAGCAGGTGTAGGAATAACGCCGCCTGTTCTGCCGAAGAATTCAACAGGCTTTTCACAGTTAAGAGCGAGCTTAACGTCATCAATCATCTGTCCCATAGACATTTCAACACAAAGAACCTTAGAAGCGTTTGCACAAGCTGTACGGATTTGCTTTTCAGGGAAAGGCCATACAGTCTTAGGTCTGCACATACCAACCTTTATGCCCATAGCTCTTGCGTCGTTTATAGCAGACTTAACAACTCTTGATGTAGCACCGAAAGCGCAAACAACTATATCAGCATCGTCAGTGAGATAAAGCTCTGCATCAGCTTCATTTTCCTTGATTTTAGCGTATCTCTCATATCTTTCGAGGATTTTTTCTTCAAGAGTCTTAGGGTCTATGTAAAGAGAGTTAACGATGTGATGAGCTCTGCTGTTCTTGTGACCGTTTGCAGCCCATGAAGACTTGTCAGGCTGCTCAGCTGAAATTTCAGGGAAAGCAACAGGCTCCATCATCTGACCGAGAAGACCGTCAGCAAGAATCATTGCAGGAACACGGTATTCATCAGCCTTATTGAAAGCAGTAACGACCATATCAACCATTTCCTGAACAGAAGCAGGAGCATAAACGATAAGGTGGAAGTCACCGTGACCGAGGCCCTTAGTAGCCTGCCAGTAGTCCTGCTGAGAAGGCTGGATACCGCCAAGACCGGGGCCGCCTCTTTCAACGTTGATGATAACAGCAGGAACATCTGAACCTGCGAGATAAGAAATACCCTCACTCTTGAGTGAAATACCCGGTGAAGAAGAAGAAGTCATAGCACGGACGCCTGTAGAAGCGGCACCGAGAACCATATTTACAGCGGCGATTTCAGACTCAGCCTGAAGGAAAACACCGCCTGCTTTATTCATACGCTTAGCCATATAAGCGGCAAGCTCTGTCTGTGGAGTAATAGGGTAACCGAAGAAGCACTTACAGCCTGCTCTGATAGCGGCTTCAGCAAGAGCCTCATTACCTTTCATTAAATTTCTTTCCAAAGCTAACAGCTCCTCTCAATAAAAATGGATTATTTTTCGATAACGATAGCACAGTCAGGACACATAGTAGCGCACATAGCACAGCTTATGCAAGCGCTGTCATCAGTACAGGCAGCATAAAAGTATCCCTTTTTGTTACGCTTTTCCTTCTGGATTGTAACAATCTTTTTAGGACAGGCAGTAGTACACAGACCACAGCCCTTACAGCGTTCTGCGATTACAGTCATTTTAGCCATACAGCATAGCTCCTTTCATAGCGTTTGCGGAATATATTGCTCCACCAACCAACTTTTGAAAAAATATATTGCCTGGAAAGCAACAAAATCAATCTATTTTTCCCACAAAGGTTTAACAAAAATCTTTACGGGATAGATGTCCTCAATTTCCGAAAACTCGGCAAGTGTATCGGGGCAGGTAGTAAACAAAAGAGGAATACCTGCTCTTTCGGCAGTTTCGGAAGCGAATTCCTCGGAAGCCTCGATAAGCTCGAGAGTAGTTTCATTTCCGAGGTTAGAGTTATTGACAATAGCAGTATGCTTCATTCTTGCGGCATTTTCGATTTCGAGCATAAGAGCAAGAACCTCATCTGCGGTATTGGTAAGATAGCGGTATTTATTGATTACATACAGCATTTCGATTTCGTCGATATAGCGTGAAAAAGCCTCGGTGTAGCGACCAAGTGCAACAGCACCCGCATCGTCGCCGCCAACGTCGATAATGAGTGTAGAATCTTCACAGGAGATTTCTTCGATATCGAAGTTAAGGGCAGGAATATCGAGGTTTGAATTAGCAAAATCAGGAGCAAGAAGCTTTATATTATTTTCTTCAAACAGCTTTTTAAAGTCGGCAGTACGGAAATAAGGGTTGACGATGTCGAGGTCGACAACAGTAACGTTTTTGCCTTCTTTAGCAGCATTAAGAGCGAGATTTACGGAAAGATTTGTTTTTCCGCAGCCATAATGCCCCGTAACGATAGTAATTCTCTTCATTAATACCTCCGTAAAAAAGATATAAAGGCGATATAACATCACCAGATAACATTATAACAAAAAAATGACGTAATTGCAAGTATTTTTTCTAAAAAACGGCATAAACCGACATTTGGGCGTATAAAAAAGGCACTGAAAATTAAAGGTAACAGTAATATCGGACGATAATGGAAAGCGAGGCACAAATTTCCTGAAAGCAGGCGGAATAAAAATCTTGACATAAACGCGGATAAAGGCTATAATATTTCTATGATAAAGGAATAGAATTTATCATAAGAAAACAAAAAGAATAAAGGAGTTAATATGAAAAAAAGAATAATATCAGCAATTACATCAATTGTCATGGGAGCATTATCGTTATCATCAGTTATGTCTGCAAATGCGGCAGACGGTTCGGACATAAAGGAGAACAGAATACTTTTTATGGGTGACAGCATAGTAAGTACTGCAACAGAGAAGGTATCGCCATATTTTTCAACTGTAAGCAGCTATTGCGGAGGAACAGCAGTTACAATTCACACATCGGGAATTACATCGGACGAGCTTCTTGATAAAATTAAAAACAACTCATCTTACAGGTCAAGCATACAGGGCTATAAGAGAGTAGTTGTGTCAGTCGGCGGAAACGACCTTATCGACGCATTTATGGCAGTAATAGCAGAGAAATATCCTGAACAGTATGACCCTGAAAATCCTTATAAATCACTTCTTGACATCTTCTCAGCGGTTAAGGAAGAGGAGGACGCTGACCTTGAGCTTATGGCTGTTATCAGCGATATGAATACAGCATTAATGACAGAGGTTAAAAACTGTACTGCTACAATGAAGCAGATAGATGAAGAGATAAAGAAGCTTAATCCAGAAGCAGAAATTGTTTACCAGAATTTATACAATCCTATGCTTATGAGTAAAGAAGACCTTGACGAATATCTCAAGGACCGTCCTTCAAATTATCGTACAGCATATAATACAGTAAGAAATCTTTTCAAGAATAACATAAAGAAGTTCAACAATGACGCTCTTGGCGCACTTGAGGATGTAAAAATTGCTGATGTGTATTCACGCTTCACAGAAGCGGAAACAAGCGATAATTACGGCTATTCAAATATCTATACCGACATTATGAAAAGCTCACAGCGTGATTTCCACCCTAATCAGCTTGGAAACCATGTAATAGCTTCAGCAGTAATTGAAGCACTCGACGTTAAGGACGGAAACAAAGAGGCTGCTGCAAACTGCTATGTAAACGATTACACCAAAATGCCACGTTCGGGACATAAAACATTCTGTAATGCAATAGGTCTTAAAATCGGTGATAAAAACGGTGATAATGAAATAAATGCAAGCGATGCTTCATTGACACTTTCGGTATACGCAACAATGTCAATAGGCGGAACCGTAACGCTTAAAAGTACCGAAAGAATTGCGGCAGATACAGACTGCAACGTTACTATCGACGCATTCGACGCTTCAACAATTCTTGCACACTACGCTTCTGTTTCAACAGGCGGAAGCGGAGTATTATAAATAAAAACGAAGCAAAGGCGATTACTGCATTTATAAAATCGTAAAACATTAAACGCTGACAGCATTCTGCTGACAGCGTTTTTTATAACTGAAAATAAAAAATTTTTTGTTTCGCTTGAAATTAACGGAAATTTTTGGTATAATAAATACAGATTAAATTTTGGAGGTGCATTATGACTGCTGACCCGTATGGGAATTTAAAAAAATATTTCTTCGGCGAAGCGGTTAGTACACTCTGATTGTCTTTCGCCGAGGCGCTCTTTGCGTATACAGGCGAAAGGAGGTAGCTGACTTGTTATGTTGGCTTGATACCTATGATAAAATTTTATATTACCGAACACGGCTTGATTAAAGAAATCGACGCTCCGAAAACAGGATGCTGGATTTCCGTTGTTGAGCCTACAGAGGACGAAATTGAAGCTCTCGTTACGGATTATAATCTCGACAGCGGCTTCGTAAAATCCTCTCTTGATGAAGAGGAATCCTCACGTATCGAAAAAGAAGATGACCAGACGCTTATTATCGTGGATACTCCTGTATCTTCCGTAGATAACGACGAAACACTCTTTTTCTATACACTTCCTATCGGAATTATTCTTACAGAAGATTATGTTTTCACGATTTCTTCAAAATCGACACGTATTGTAAGTGAAGCGATGAACGGCAGTATAAGAAATCTTGCAACACAAATGAAAACACGCTTCGTTTTACAGCTTCTGCTTCGTATTACAACGCTGTTTCTGTTTTACCTCAAACAGATTGAAAAAACATCATCTATGGCTGAGCAGAGCCTTCATAATGCTATGCAGAATAAACTGCTTATGCAGCTTTTAGAGCTTGAAAAATCACTCGTATACTTTTCAACCTCTCTTAAAGCAAACGACGTTACAATTGAAAAAATCAATCGTGGAAGAGTGCTCAAGCTTTACGACGAGGACGAGGATTTGCTTGAGGACGTTCTGATTGAAATAAAACAGGCTATTGAAATGTCAAATATCTATTCCACTATTTTGTCAAGTATGATGGACGCCTTTGCATCGGTTATCTCGAATAACCTTAACTTTGTTATGTGGCGCTTGACGGTTATTACGATTTTGATGGCTATTCCGACAATTGTGTTCAGCTTCTATGGAATGAATACAACAGGGCTTCCGTTTGCGAATACTATATTCCCGACATTGCTGTCGGTAGTGCTTACACTTCTCGTTGCGGTACTGCTGATGAAGTCAAGGAAAAAATAATGGCTTGAATGAAAACACATGTTAAGTAAATCCCGAAGAGAAAAAATCTCTTTGGGATTTTTTATGCAGTTGGTTTATAATCCGGATTTTGCAGACATTCCATGTATATAAAACAAAAATGCCGTTAATCATGCGTGAACGTCAATCATTTGTCGGAAATCATGTGCTATTGACAGAGGAATGAAAAATGAGTATAATTATTAAGGCAATACTGCAAAAATACGGCTTACAGCTTTTGTATAAGCACAGTGCAGTATTGACTTGACGGTATAAAATATATAAGGGCATCTCTAAAAATCCCTTTTGAGAAAAAGCAGATATGCACGTCATCTGCTTCGTCAACCTCCCTTGGAGGGCGATAGCACGCCTTCGGAAGGCTTCCTTGCAGCTGCCGCACCTATCTTTTTTTCTTTAATCAAACGGGTTTTTAGAGATGCCCATAATTCAAACAGAACATATACCAAAGGAGCAATTTATGAAAAACCTTAAAAGAATATTATCGGCGACAACAGCGTTTTTACTTGTGTTTTCAGTAACAGCCTGCAAAAACAAAAAGAAGGATAACTCAGCAGGAGATGTCAGCTCGGTTATCGAGGAAAGCTCTGAAGCCGAAAATACTCTTGAAAATAAAACACTGTACTGGCTGTCTGACTTTGACCTCAACCCGCAGGAAAATGAACTCAGAAGTGCACCGCTTGCGCTGTTTGAGGATACATACGGCTCTGAAATTGTGTATATTCATACAGAGGAAAAGGATAAGTATGCAAAGCTTATATCAATGATTCAGGCAGGGGAGCAGGTAGATATGTTCCCGTATGATATAAAATCGCTTCCGCAGAATTCTTTGAACGGACTTTTCCAGCCGCTTGACAAGCATTACGAGGTTCTTGAAATGGAAAACGAGATGTGGGGAGATATGCTTCCACTCGTTGAACAGCTTAAATATAAAGACGGACATTATGTAATTCCGTATGGAATGTCAAATCCGAATTTGCTTACATACAGCAAAACGGTAATCCAGTCGCTTGAGCTTGAAGACCCGTATGAGCTTTATACTCAGGGAAAATGGACTTGGGATAAATTTCTTGAGCTTATGAAAGCGTTTGTCGAAAAATCACCTGTAAAATACGGTAAATACGGCATTACAGGCGACCTTGGAAAAGGTATAATTCAATCTGTCGGAGAGCCTGCTGTCCTTAATGATAACGGAAGCTTCAGCAGTAATATTAACAGTCCTATGCTTGAAAAGGCAGAGAATTTCCTTGCAGAAATCAAATCAGCCGATTTATATACAGATACTCGCAGTGCATATTTCCCGAAAAAGAAGAACGTGCTGTTCTTTGCAGGTTCGGACTGGAGTCTTGCCGAAACAAATGCAAAGTATCCCGAGGAAGAATATATGATAGTTCCGTTCCCTAAGCCTGATGAAGCGTCAGAGCATAGCTCGGGCTACGATTTGAATGCAATAATGCTTGTTGCGAATTCTCAGAACGGCGACGCTGTTGCGGCATATATCAAATGCGAAAGAATTGCTCGTACAACAGCAGAATATCAGGCTATCGTCAAAAAGAATGCAATTGCCGAAAACAAAACTGCAACAGGAGTTCTGACAGGTGTTATAAAAGAAAACCAGTACGACGCATTGCAGACATATCTCAACCCAACGGTTATAAAGCCTGTTATAGACTTTGGATACGGTATGGGAAGCGTAATGTATGATACAGATACATATAATTACGATACAAGAGGTGTAATCAATAATCTCAATGACGCGCTTCTCAATTACTCGGGCAACGCAACTGACTGGCAGACTTTAAAGGAGAAGCTTGCTCCTGCTATTGATACAGAGATTTCTGCGTATAATTAATGTGTCCTCAATAACCGCCGTCAAGCGGTTATTGCCCCGACATTAATTAATTCGAAATAAAAATCAAGGGTATCGAGTTTTTGAAGCTCGGTACCCTTTTCTTGTATACGATTGCTCACGAAATCCGACACATAAAGGCGGATAAAAAATAAATAACCTCTGTGAACACCGATCACAGAGGTTTAAAATTCTTTTATAAAAAAGACAAATTAGCCGGCAGCATTGAGCTTCTTAGCAAGCTGAGCTTTTTTTCTGGCAGCCTTGTTCTTGTGCATAAGACCCTTAGCGCAAGCCTGGTCAACCTTCTTGATAGCAACTCTTACAGCTTCAGTCTTATCAGCAGCGTTTTTAGCGCAAGCAGCATCAGCCTTCTTGAGCATTGTCTTGAGGTTTGACTTAGTAGCCTTGTTAGCAGCAGCCTTAGTCTTGTTAACCTTAACTCTCTTCTTAGCAGATTTAATGTTTGGCATTGTTACACCTCCTCAAAATTTTAATCCTGACGCAAATATTTGGGTATAAGAGCGAAAGGAAATCATATAATAAAAGCAACTTTGACACCCTGTTGCTTTTGCAGATGTAACGAGCATCTGCGCGTGCAGAGATAATCCACACTAAGACTAATAATAATTTTACCATTAAACCGAAAAAAAAGCAATAGGTAAAATCGAAGTATTATAGTAATAATTTATCAACATTTTTCAGCATTTTGCACATTAACGAGGAGAAAAGAATGAAATACAGAACAGATTTAGCGGTAGAGGGCGTAGCGTATGCGTCCGACAGCAAAGGGATAACGCAAAAAAAGAGGGGAAGAGCTTTCAAGACGACAGAAATCGTGATAGCCAATGACGAGCATAAAAAAACGATAGGAAAAGGAAAGGGACGATATATAACACTTGAAAGTGAAAATCTTGGCAAATTCAATGACTCGTACAAGGAAATGGCACTTGAGCTTGCGGACGAGTTGAAAGAGCTTATTCCCGACGGCGAAGCACTTGTTGTAGGGCTTGGCAATAAGGATATAACTCCCGACGCATTGGGGCCTCAGACAGCGGCAAAGGTGCTTGCAACACGTCATCTGCGTGACGAGCTTAGTGCAGAGGAGGACGCATTTCTTACATCACTAAGGAGAGTGAGCGTATTTGCGGGAGGGGTTCTCGGACAGACAGGAATAGAAACGGCAGAAATAGTAAAAGCAATCAGCAGAGAGATAGCTCCGTCGGTAATAATAGTCGTAGACGCACTTGCCTGTTCTGAAATAAGCAGACTCGGAACAACAATACAGATTTCCGACAGCGGAATATCACCCGGAAGCGGAGTTGCGAATACAAGAAAAGAGCTTTCAAAGCAGGTTTTTGGCGTACCTGTAATAGCGGTCGGAGTTCCGACGGTTGTTGATATGTATACGATAGCCGAAAGTCTTACAGGAGATAAACCGCAGGAAAGCGGTATGCCGAATATGATGGTAACTCCCAGAGATATAGACCGCCTTACCGAGCGTGCGGCACAGCTCATAGCGTTTGGGATAAATCTTGCATTACAGCCTGATATGACGTTTGAAGATGTAAGAGGATTATTCTGATGAAAAAGCGGATTTGAAGTATTGGTTCTGTGTAAAAATAAATAGGGCGGAAATTATCCGCCCGTAAATGTGTTTTATTTTTTCAGACAAACGCGTATGATTAATGTCTTGCGTGAGTTTTAACGTGTAGAATAGCCTTCATAAGAGCCTTTGTAGTTTCTGAGAAATCCATTTTCTTAGCTGTAGCGGCAATGTCGTAAGGCTTTAAGTACATATAATTCGGAGTAATATTGTTAAGAGCCATAACGGTAACGTCCTGACGGCACAGGTCACACTTACAGCAACAGAATTTTTCCATAGCGTCGTCGATTTTCTGCTTAACCATTTCCTCGTTGATATTAACGAGCTGTTCTTTTAGAACAGGCTTGGGCTTATTACTTTCAGCAGCAACAACGTCTTTTTTATCAGCTGAATTCTGTTTTTTCACAGCAGGCTCAGCATATTGAGGATGAGTCTGATTTTTCTGAGTGTAAGCGGCCTCGTCGATTACAACGGGAGCGTCGGAAGCTGTTGGCTGGATAACAGGTGCAGAGGTTAATTCGCTTTCGTTTTTATCCTCAGGGGTTCTCAGAACGTTCTGAACGGAATTCGGAACATGAGAGCTTCTGTCGGCACCTGATGGGATAAGCTTATCGAACATAAGCTTTTTATCAATATCTTTTTTAGTTTTTCTCATCATAGCACCTCTTAAATAATATTTAGTTCTTCAAGCTCTACAACAAGCGAGTTGAAATCCTTAACGCCTGAGCTTTTTGGTGAATATTCGGTAATATCCGTCTGAATAGACTGAGCTTCCGCAAGAGTGCGTGAATTTCTTATGACTGTTTTGAAGAGATTAACGTTAAGCTTATGGCAGATAAGCTGAGCAGTGCCGTAAATTTCCTTATGAAGCTTTGAACGCTTCATATATCTGTTTACGAGTATACCCGAAATAGCGAGTTTTTTGTTAACGGTGCTCTGGATGTATTCGATTGTATCATAAACGAGAGTAAGTCCCTGAAGCGAGAAAATATCGGGAAGCATAGGGATGATTACATAATCGCTTGCAGTGAGAGCATTGATTGTGAGAATACCCAGTCCCGGAGGAGAGTCGATAAAAATGACGTCATAA
Source organism: Ruminococcus sp. (assembly GCA_015066925.1). Classification (GTDB taxonomy): domain Bacteria; phylum Bacillota; class Clostridia; order Oscillospirales; family Ruminococcaceae; genus Ruminococcus. The sequence goes on along the minus strand of SVNL01000017.1, from coordinate 4,669 downwards.
AGTCCCGAAAGCTTTTCGATAACGTTAGAGAGGAGGAATTCTCGGTTTTTGCCTGTGTATTCAAGTTCGATACTTGAAAGCAGGATGTTTGAAGGGATAATATCCGAAACAGCAAGACGCTGGATAGAATCAATAGGAGCAGCTTCGCCTTTAAGAACGTCGTAAATTGTAGCAGCGTTGTCGGTATCGGCATCGAAGCTTAAAGAGAGATTACCCTGAGGGTCCATATCAATTGCAAGGACTCTGTATCTTTTTTTATTCAGAGATGCGCAAAGAGCGTTAACGACAGTTGTTTTTCCAACGCCGCCTTTTTGCGTAATTACAGAAATTACTACTGCCAAGTTGTTCATTCCTTTCCTACGGCGTAACACACATAAAGCGGTAGAGCTATTTAAAGTGAAAACAGAATTCAAACCGCAGCAAAAAATATGCTGTAAAAATATCGGGATGCAATTTTTGAAAAATGGAAGAAATTACATAAATTGCGTAAAGTGCATAATAAAAATGTGTGCGCCATTATTTCCGTAAATAATAGTACAATAATTATACCACAATAATTATTGTAAATCAAGTTTTTTTAAAAAATACTTGCAAACAAAAACGCATACGCATATGAGAGGTGTATAAAAATGGTTGGTTTCTTTGTGAGATTGTGAAAAAATTATCAAAAAGGTGATTTTTATGAAAAAAAGGTATTTACAAAAACTTTTGTTTGTGTTATTATAATATGTGAAGTTATATGTGTTCCGGTTTTTTGTCCGGACTCAATAACCCCTAATTTATTTTATTTTTTAGGAGGACTATTCCAATGGCAAGAAAAATGAAAACCATGGACGGTAATAATGCTGCTGCTTGGGCGTCATACCCATTTACAGACTTAGCTGCTATTTACCCAATTACACCATCCTCAGTTATGGCTGAGGTAACTGACCAGTGGGCATCAAAGAATAAGAAAAACCTTTTCGGTGATCCTGTAACTGTTGTTGAAATGCAGTCAGAAGCAGGTGCTGCAGGTACAGTACACGGCTCTATCTCAGCAGGTGCTCTCACTACTACATATACTGCTTCACAGGGTCTTCTTCTTATGATCCCTAACATGTATAAAATCGCAGGCGAACTCGTTCCAAACGTAATTCACGTTTCAGCTCGTTGCGTATCTTCACACGCTCTCAACATCTTCGGTGATCACTCAGACATCTACGCTTGCCGTCAGACAGGCTATGCTATGCTCTGTTCATCAAACCCACAGGAAGTTATGGACCTCGGTGCTGTTGCTCACCTTGCTACAATCAAGGGCAGAGTTCCATTCCTCCACTTCTTCGACGGTTTCCGTACATCACACGAAATCCAGAAGATTGAAACATGGGATGACGAAACACTTGCTAAGCTTATCGACATGGACGCTGTTAAGGCATTCAGAGATAACGCTCTTAACCCTGAACACCCTGTACTCCGTGGTACAGCTCAGAATCCGGATATCTTCTTCCAGGCTCGCGAAGCTTGTAACAAGTATTACGATGCTCTCCCGGCTGTTGTTGAAGAATACATGGAAAAGGTAAATGCTGAAATCGGCACAAACTACAAGCTCTTCAACTACTACGGTGCTCCTGATGCTGAACACATCATCATCGCTATGGGCTCTGTTAACGATACAATCGAAGAAACAATCGACTTCCTCAACGCAAACGGCGGTAAGTACGGTCTTGTTAAGGTTAGACTTTACAGACCATTCGTTGCTGAAAAGCTCGTTGAAGCTATTCCTGACAGCGTTAAGAGAATTTCTGTTCTCGACAGAACTAAGGAACCGGGCTCACTCGGTGAACCACTTTACCTCGACGTTGTTGCAGCTCTCAAGGATACTAAGTTCAACAATATCCCTGTATTCACAGGCCGTTACGGTCTTGGTTCAAAGGATACTGTTCCTGCTCAGATTATTGCTGTATTCAAGAACGAAACAAAGAAGAGATTTACAATCGGTATCGAAGACGACGTTACAAATCTCTCACTCGACCTCGAAGCTAACGTTGACTCTGCTCCTGCAGGTACAACAGCTTGTAAGTTCTGGGGTCTTGGTTCAGACGGTACTGTAGGTGCTAACAAGAACTCAATCAAGATTATCGGCGACCATACAGACCTCTACGCTCAGGCTTACTTTGCATATGACTCAAAGAAGTCAGGCGGTGTTACAATTTCACACCTCAGATTCGGTAAGACACCTATCAAGTCAACATACCTCATCAATATGGCTGACTTTGTAGCTTGTCACAACCAGAGCTATATCGACAAGTATGATATGGTTTCAGATATCAAGCCGGGCGGAACATTCCTCCTCAACACAATCTGGGATATGGAAGGCCTCGAAAAGAATCTTCCAGGTCAGGTTAAGAGATATCTTGCTCAGAACAATATCAATTTCTATACAATCGACGGCGTTAAGCTCGGTAAAGAAACAGGTATGGGAACAAGAATCAATACAATTCTCCAGTCTGCATTCTTCAAGCTTGCAAACATCATTCCATTCGAGGATGCTCTCAAGTATATGAAGGACGCTGCTGAAGCTTCTTACAGCAAGAAGGGTCAGGACATCGTTGAAAAGAACTGGAACGCTATTGATGCAGGTCACCAGAATATCGTTAAGATTGATATCCCTGCTTCATGGGCAGATGCTGCTGATACTCAGATGGGTATGAAGGCTGTTACTTGCGATGACAAGACACTCGAGAACTATGTAAACAAGATTCAGATTCCATGTAACGCTCAGAAGGGTGATTCACTTCCAGTATCAACATTCGTTGATATGGCTGACGGTACATTCCCACAGGGTTCAGCTGCTTTCGAAAAGAGAGGTATCGCTGTTGACGTTCCGGAGTGGATTCCTGAAAACTGTATCCAGTGTAACCAGTGTGCTTACGTTTGTCCACACGCTGTAATCAGACCTGTTGCTCTTACAGAGGCTGAAGCTGCTGCTGCTCCTGCAGACGCTAAGATCGTTGACTTCAAACCGGCTCTCGGCGGACTTAAGTTCATGATGACAGTTTCAACACTTGACTGTACAGGTTGTGGCGTTTGCGCTAACGTATGTCCTTCTAAGGAAAAGGCTCTCGTTATGAAGCCAATCGCTTCACAGATAGAACAGCAGAAGGTATTCGACTACGGCAGAACAATCGACGAAAAGGCAGAGGTTGCTGCTAAGTTTGCTCCAACAACAGTTAAGGGCTCACAGTTCAAGCAGCCAATGCTCGAATTCTCAGGTGCTTGTGCAGGCTGTGGTGAAACACCATACGCTAAGCTCGTAACACAGCTCTTCGGTGACAGAATGTACATTGCTAACGCAACAGGCTGTTCATCAATCTGGGGTGGTTCAGCTCCTTCAACTCCATACACATTCAACAAGAAGGGTCAGGGTCCTGCATGGTCTAACTCACTCTTCGAGGATAACGCTGAGTTCGGTTACGGTATGTTCCTTGCAACTGAAACACTCAGAAACAGAGTTTACAACAAGGTTAAGGCTCTTGCTGAAAAGGCTGAAAAGCCTGAAGTTAAGTCAGCAATCGCTGAATACCTCGACACATATAACGACGGTAACGCTAATAAGGCTGCTACTGAAAACCTCGTTGCTGCACTCGAAAGCTGCGGCTGTGACGACGCTAAGGCTATTCTTGCTGAAAAGGATTACCTCCGCAAGAAGTCACAGTGGATCTTCGGTGGTGACGGTTGGGCTTACGATATCGGCTTCGGCGGTCTTGACCACGTTCTCGCTTCAGGCAAGAATGTAAACGTTCTCGTATTCGATACAGAAGTTTACTCAAATACAGGTGGTCAGGCTTCAAAGTCAACTCCAACAGGTGCTATTGCACAGTTCGCTGCTGCAGGTAAGGCTGTTAAGAAGAAGGATCTCGCAGGTATCGCAATGAGCTATGGCTATGTTTATGTTGCACACGTTGCTATGGGTGCTAATATGAACCAGTGTATCAAGGCATTTGCAGAAGCTGAAGCATACGATGGACCATCAATCATCATTGCTTACGCTCCATGTATCAACCACGGTATCAAGACAGGTATGTCAACTGCTCAGGCTGAAGAAAAGAAGGCTGTTGAAGCAGGTTACTGGCACCTTTACAGATACAACCCAGCTCTTAAGGAAGAGGGTAAGAATCCATTCTCACTCGATTCTAAGGCTCCTAATACAGATGAGTACAAGAACTTCCTCATGGGTGAGGTTCGTTACAACTCACTTGCTCGTCAGAATCCTGAAAGAGCAGAACAGCTCTTCGACTACGCTGTACAGAACGCTAAGGATAGATACGATTATCTTACAAGACTTACTGCTCTTTACGGTCAGGACTAATCTGAAACGCGTATAAAATTTTCAAAAAATAAGTCGTTCATGTTATAGTGAACGACCTGTAATGAAGCTTATAAAAGGCACTTTTGATGTTAATATCAGAAGTGCCTTTGCGTTTTATTTGACAATATAAATAATTCTTGAGGGAGGATTTAATTTCGGGACGTCGAGGACGCCGTCCCCTACAGTATTGGTTAATTTTGCATTTTGTTAAAAACAACAAATTATACTGCTATTATATAAATTTGTAGAAAAATATTGATTTAACGAGTGCTAATCGTTATAATATATTAAAGTGGTTTTGCGATAATACAATGCCAACTT
>SVNL01000093.1 GCA_015066925.1 Ruminococcus sp. | reverse complement strand
GCAGCTGAAGTAATTGTAATACCTCTTTCCTGCTCCTGCTCCATCCAGTCCATTGTTGCAGAACCCTCGTGAGTTTCACCAATCTTATGGTTTACACCTGTATAAAAAAGGATACGCTCAGTTGTAGTTGTCTTACCTGCGTCAATGTGTGCCATTATGCCGATATTTCGTGTATGTTCAAGTGAACAGTCTCTTGACATAATAATCCTCCTTTGATTAACAGAAAGCTAAGACAATTACCAGCGATAGTGAGCAAACGCCTTGTTTGCTTCTGCCATCTTGTGAGTATCATCACGCTTCTTACAAGCACCGCCTGTACCATTAAGAGCGTCGAGGATTTCACCTGCAAGTCTTTCCTTCATAGTCTTTTCGTTTCTTTCTCTGGAATACTTTGTAATCCATCTAAGACCGAGTGTCTGACGTCTCTCAGGTCTAACCTCCATTGGAACCTGATATGTTGCACCACCTAAACGGCGAGCCTTTACTTCAAGTACAGGCATAATGTTTTCCATTGCTTCTTCGAAAACTTCGAGAGCATCTTTGCCTGTCTTTTCAGCTACGATGTCAAATGCACCGTAAACAATCTTCTGAGCAACACCCTTTTTACCATCAAGCATTATATTGTTGATAAGTCTTGTTACGAGCTTTGAATTGTAAACAGGATCCTGCAATACATCACGCTTTGCGATATTACCTCTTCTTGGCATTTCGCTTCCCTCCTTCACATAGATTCATGAATTCATAGGTACTCGTTTTAACCGATTACTGTCTTTTACGACTATCTTCACCGATTATCACGTCAAGACCAATGCAGAGGATTTTATATATAAATCTCCACATTTATCTTGTGGTAGTAGTTATCCTATTGATTAATTTGTTTGCGGCAATAAATTACTTGCCAGCCTTTGGACGCTTAGCACCGTACTTTGAACGTGCCTGAAGTCTGTTTGCAACACCCTGTGCATCGAGAGCGCCTCTGATGATGTGGTAACGCACACCAGGGAGGTCCTTAACTCTTCCGCCTCTGATAAGAACAACGCTGTGTTCCTGAAGGTTATGGCCGATACCTGGGATATATGAAGTTACTTCATATCCGTTTGTGAGCTTAACTCTCGCAATCTTTCTCATAGCTGAGTTAGGCTTCTTAGGTGTAGCAGTTCTTACTGCTGTACAAACGCCTCTCTTCTGTGGTGAACTTACGTCTGTCTGCTTCTTCTTCTTAGCATTGTAGCCTTTCTGAAGCGCAGGTGCAGTTGACTTGTCCTCCAGAACCTTTCTACCCTTACGAACCAACTGGTTAAATGTAGGCATATTTTTCCTCCTTTTCTTAAAATAGTCATACTGAAACAATTTATTCAGCATACTTTAATATTATATCTCAAACCCCATAGTTTGTCAAGGCTTTTTTCACAAAAAAGCTCCTGAAATCAGCCATATTTCATTTTTCGTCATTTTCACACATATTCAGTATTATTTTCCGCACGTTTTAAAGCATTTTTCCTTTTATGGCTATTAGATTATCAATACCACGCACTCTCAATCGTCTTTTTTACCAATTTACAATTTGATTTTTCATAAGAATTTCATAAATTTTACACTAAACTATGGACTAATTAATAAATAAGTGTTATAATATAGTAAACATAAGTATGCTCTAAGTTAAAAATATGTTTCATAAGCACTATATACATTAAATATACAAGCATATATACAATGCAATTTTCAGATTACAGGGAGGTTTATTTATGAAATTAAAATTTATTGGTGCAACTCACGAAGTAACAGGAAGCTGTACTTATATCGAAGCATGTGGAAAAAAATTCCTCGTAGATTTCGGCATGGAACAAGGCGAAGATGTTTATGAAAATGTTCAGATACCTGTTGCTCCGTCTGAAATCGACTTTGTACTCCTCACACACGCTCATATTGACCATTCAGGACTTTTGCCACTTCTTTATGCAGGAGGCTTCTGCGGCGATATCCACGCAACATGTGCAACCACAAATCTTTGTGAAGTAATGCTCCGTGATAGCGCTCATATCCAGGAATTTGAAGCTGAATGGCGTAATAGAAAAGGTAAACGAAGCGGTAAAGAAGAATATGTTCCACTTTATACAATGGACGACGCAATCGGAGCTATCGGTTGTTTCGTTTCTCACAAATATAATGAACCGGAAGAAATTTACGAAAATATTGTTGTAAACTTTATTGATGCAGGTCATCTTCTCGGTTCAGCCAGTATTGAAATTACTCTCACAGAAGGTACAGAAACAAGAAAAATTGTATTCTCAGGTGATATCGGTAATACAGACCAGCCGCTTATCAGATGTCCGCAATATATTGAATCTGCTGACTATGTTGTAATGGAATCAACCTATGGTACACGTGTTCACGAGAAGCCTACCGATTATGTAACATCGCTCACATCAATAATCAAGAGAACATTCGACCGAGGCGGAAGTGTTATAATTCCTTCATTCGCTGTCGGAAGAACTCAGGAAATGCTTTATTTTATCCGTAAAATCAAAGCAAACAACCTTATAGAAGGTCACGAGGATTTCCCTGTTTATGTCGACAGTCCTCTTGCTATTGAAGCTACAAACATTTTCATTAACAACCGTGAGAGCTGTTATGATGAAGAAGCACTCAAATTTGTTCGTCAGGGTATTAACCCTATTGGATTTACAGGGCTTATTACTGCGGTTTCAAGTGACGATTCTAAAAATATCAATAATGATTCACGTCCGAAAATCATTATTTCCGCAAGTGGTATGTGTGAAGCCGGACGTATCAAGCATCATTTAAAGCATAATCTCTGGCGACCTGAAAATACTATCCTTTTCGTTGGTTATCAGGCAGTAAACACTCTCGGAAGAAGCTTGCTGAATGGTGCAAGAAAGGTTAAGCTATTCGGTGAAAGCGTTCATGTTGCCGCTGAAATCAAACAGCTTCCGGGTATAAGCGGTCACGCTGATCTCAATGGTCTTATGAACTGGATTAAAGCAATCGAGAAACCTAAAAAGGTATTTATCAACCACGGTGACCATGAAGCGACAGAAGCTTTATCACAAAAACTCCGTGATGAACTAAATCTTGACACTTACTGTCCTTACAGTGGTTCTGAATTTGATATGCTCACAGGTCAGGTTACTTATGATGCTGAACCTGTACTCATTCCCAGAGAAAAGAGAAATCCAAATGCAAATGCTGCTTACAACGAGCTGCTTAATGCTTCCGACAAGCTCTATCGACTTATTAAGGATAACTCAGGAAGAGCTAACGCTGATATGCGTAAGCTCACAGAAGCCATCCACAAGCTTTGTGAGGAATGGGTACTTTAATTCAATAAATTTATTCAATGCCGCACAAAATGCGGCATTGTTTTTTATAAATATAATCTTACTGATTGACAAACTGTCTGAAATATGTTATCATTTATTAAGTTAAAAGGCGTTGAAGAGAAGAAGTAGCTTTATCTGTCTGATTTCAGAGATTTTCCGTTCGGTGTGAGGAAAAACAGCAGTTATCGTGAATTACATCTCAGAGCCTATTTTCTGAAATGTGTCAGTAGGAAAATACGGGTGTGCCCGTTACAGCTTTCAAGGTCGGTATATTATTTTAATGTATAATTATGTTTGTATTTACCGATAAACCGAGGTGGTACCACGAGTAATTTCGTCCTCGTACAGTTTTTGCTGTACGGGGATTTTTGATTTTATGGAGGTTTTATGGATATTTTGAAATTTCCATCTGACGAAAGTGTCAACAAAGCAATATCAGCAGACGAGCCGTTGATTGCCGCTATTGCGTTTGATGGCAAAACAGCAATAATGAGTCAGATTGATGACGCTCTCGAACATCACATTCTGCTTATGAAAGCAGGATTGAAGGATACTGATATCGACAGATATTTTCGCATAGTTTTTGACAAAAGCGGTGCGGACTGGACATTCGTATGCCCTCCCGATTATAAAAATATTTCATATAAGGATAAGAGAATTGAAGCATTCTATAAAGACGGATTTTCAGTTATTTCTGATTTCTTACATTCCATAGGTTATCTTGTTGGAATTGATATACCTAAGCGTTATCGCAGACATCTTGATATGATGGGTGATGAAAACAGTACAATATGAAAACTATACCCGCAAAAACTATCCTGCAAAAAAACAAATCTTCGGAGTGGTTTGGCAACGATTATAACATGAACCTTTATCGCGGATGCTGTCATGGATGTATTTACTGTGACAGTCGTTCCGAATGTTATCATGTAGAAAATTTCGAAACAGTTAAAGCAAAGGAAAATGCTCTTGAAATTCTACGCAGCGAATTGAGAAGAAAAATCAGAACAGGAATTATAGGAACGGGGGCAATGAGTGACCCATATAATCCATTTGAAAAAACGGAGCTTCTCACTCGTCATGCTCTTGAACTTATTTCCGCTTACGGCTTCGGTATTACTGTAGTTACAAAAAGCTCTCTTATAACAAGAGATATTGATGTATACAAGGAAATTGCAGAAAATTCTCCTGTACTCTGTAAAATGACGATTACAACAGCTGACGATAATCTGTGCCATATTATCGAGCCAAATGTTTCGGTTGCGTCCGAACGCTTTGAAGCTCTTGTAAAAATGGCTGACAGCGGTCTTTTTACAGGAATTACACTTATGCCAGTTCTTCCATTTATAGATGACAGCATTGAAAATATCAGAGCTATTGTCCGTACTGCACATCAATGTGGTGTGCGTTGTATATATCCGTTTTTCGGAGTAACTTTGCGAACAAATCAGCGTGAGCATTTTCTCAATGAACTGGAAAAGAGATTTCCTGACAAAAATCTGCGGCAACAGTATATCAGCTACTACGGAAACAGATATGAATGT
>SVNL01000016.1 GCA_015066925.1 Ruminococcus sp. | reverse complement strand
TTTTTCACACAGGAAACAGGAATTTTCACAGGAACTTCAATAACCTCTTCCGCACCCTCGCAAAGAGTGATGTTTATAGGCTGAATGCGGACAAAGCGTTTCGAAGAAACAAAAGTAGGTCCGTAAATTATGAAAACCTTGACACCGTTATAGCGTGTAAGAATTGTAACGGGAGAGTTAAGCGGAAGAAGCGGAACAAAATCGCTGTAGAATTCACAGGTTCTGGATTTGAACGAAATTCTTGCAGTTCCCTTAGCAGTAATTTTCTCAAAAGAGAAGGTAGCTTCAAGAGAAAACGAATCAATATGTTCCAAATTCATGCCAAAACACTCCTTTCAAAAAGATAGATTGATTAATTATAACATAAAATGCCGAAAAAATCAAGAGCCTTAAAATAGTAAAAAAGAGGTGAACAATGTGGGCGAAAAGATAGAAAAAATATGCGGATTACTTGACATAATAAAAGAATATCTGCTTGAATTTGAAAAAGAAACAATAGAAATAATAACGTGCGACAGCGAGAGTATCGAAGGACATTCACAGAACAGAGTTACGATAACAGAGAAAATGGACGTAGTTTTCAAACAAATCGACGAAATCTGCAAGGATATGGAACGTGGAGCCGAAATACGAAAAATAATAAAAAATGTAGCACTTTTTACATCTGTTGACCCCGAGCTTGAGCCTGTGTTCTTTAAAGCACAGAATATATTTTCACTTCTGAGCAGAATAAAGGATTCTGATATACAAGCCTATGGACGTGTTAACCTTGAAAGAGATACACTTCTGAAAAAAATCCGTGAGATGAACAGCGGTCAGGAAGCTAAAGCCGCTAAATTCAAAATCGGTACAGATACAAATGAAAATAAGGCATATTTAGGTTTCAGTAAAAAATCAATATAAAATTTTTTAAAAGTACTTTAATTCAGAAAAAACGTGCCGATATATAGTTTAAGATAAGTGCTTTTATGTAAATATCAGCATGAAAAATAAAATTCCCCTGTAAGAAAACAGGTTGCAGTATAAAAAGGAGGTCGGATTTATGCAGATTTCATCAGATGCTTCAACATATACAAGTGCGGCATATAGCAGCAATGGCGTTTCAGGTCTTATGTCAGGTATGGATACCGAGGGGCTTGTTAAAAGTATGCTTTCGGGAATTCAGACTAAAATTGACAGACAAAATCAGCAGAAAACTCAGCTTGAATGGAAACAGGAAAGCTATCGTGACGTAATTTCGAAAATCAATTCCTTCCAGTCAAAATATCTGGATCTTACATCATCAACAAGCCTTAGAACTGTAGGCTTCTTTAACCAGATGAAGAGCGAAAGCTCAAGCAGTGCAGTAAAAATTACCGGTGCGTCATCAGGTACAGCACAGGATTTCAATATTCAGGTTGCACAGCTCGCAACAGCTTCAAAGCTTACATCAGGTAAATTCAGTTCAGGCGAAATCCAAATGGATCTTGATGCTATCGCTTCTAATATGAACGAGCATTTTGCTGCTCCTAATCAGGAGATTACATTCAAGATTGGTGAAAAACAGGTTTCAGTTAACCTTTGTGATGTAGAGCTTGGCGATGATGAAAAACCATCACTAGAAAAAATGGTTGATGCAATCAATTCAAAGCTTACTGAAGGCGGAATTGATGCAAAGCTTGAAATCGGTGATGATAATAAAATCAAAATTACAAGCAATGTCGGTGAGGGCGAGCTTTCTGTTTCAGGTTCTTCAAATGCACTCTCAACACTCGGTCTTAAAGCTATGACGCTTGGCGGAGAAAATGATACAATTTATGAATCAACATTAGCTGCAGATGCATCCAAGCTTGATAATACACCTCCATCAACAGCTGAAATCAACGTTACTCTCGACGGTAAGACAAAAACTCTTTCAATCACCAATGGAACTAAAGACGAGGTTCTTGAGTCTTTGACATCACAGATGAAGGCAGCCTTCGGTTCAAGCGTTACTATTGATAAGCAGACAGGTACTATAACTGCTAAGCAGGGACAGACCTTATCATTCTCAGGTGATACTTCTGTTATCGGTCTTGAACAGGGTGCCTGCACAAGACTTACAACATCTTCAAAGCTTTCAGACCTCGGAATTTCTGATTATACATTTAAGATCAACGGAAAGAATTTCGAATTCACCGCTGACAGTACAGTAAACGACGTTATGAACAAGATTAATTCTTCCGGCGTCGGAGCAAAAATGGTGTATAATTCCCTTAGCGACAGCTTCTCGCTTACATCAAATGAAACAGGTGAGGGATTTGACCTTGGAGTAGAAGGCGGAATAGCAGATGCATTCTTTAAAAACGCTACATATAAACCAGGAAAGAACGCAATTATTAATATTGACGGAGTAACTGTTGAGCGTACATCAAATAATATCAGCTATAACGGAGTTTCAATGGAGCTTCGTGGTACAACAGGCGATTATTTCGACGAAAGCGATGCGCTTATGGTAGATGAGGACGGCAATTTCGTAACAGAAGAAGGTACAATGGGAGAAACTGCCAACATCACAGCAAACCGTGATACATCAAAGGTCATGGAAACTATAAAGGGCTTTGTTGAAGATTATAATAAACTTATTGAAGAGCTTAACAAGCTCACACATCAGAAAAAGAGCTATAAGGAATACGCTCCTCTTACAGAGGCACAGAAAAAAGAGATGAGCGAATCTGAAATCACAGCATGGGAGAAAAAGGCACATGAAGGTCTTTTAAGTGGTGACAGTGATATCAATAAATTCCTTTCTTCAATGCGTTCAACAATCTATTCAACAACAAGCGGCGGAACTTCACTTTCAATGTTTGGCGTAGATACATCTTCCAACTGGAAGGACTACGGAAAGCTTGAACTTGATGAAGAAAAGCTCAGCCAGTTCCTTTCAAGCGATGCTGATGCAGTAATTTCAACATTCACATCAGTTGCAAACGGACTTAATGATGCTTGTAAAGAAGCCGCAAATACAAGCTCAGCTTCCCCTGGTTCACTTGTTGCTCTTGCAGGTGTTGAGGGAAGAGTAAGTGAAAAGAATAATACAATCAAAAAGCAGCTTGACTCAATAGCAGATAAAATAAAGAGTCTTCAGAGTCTTTACAACCAGAGAAAAGAACGCTATTGGAAACAGTTCAATGCAATGGAACAGGTAATCGGCAATATGTCAAGCACAAGTGGTTATCTGACATCAATGTTGGGATATTAATCATAAATGTAAGGAGGGTTAAGCTATGGCAGTTAATCCATATAAAAAATATCAGGAGCAGTCAATTACGACAATGACACAGGGTGAGCTTCTTAACGTACTTTACGAAACCTGTACTAAAAGAATAAATACAGCAATTATCGCAATAGAAGAAAAGAAATACGATGTAGCAAATGAAAATATTCAGAAAGCAAAAAATATAATAAGACATCTTGATGAAACTCTTGATAAGAATTATGAGATTTCCGGAAGCCTTTCTGCACTTTATGATTTTTTCATCTATCAGCTTACAACTGCAAATATAAAAAAGAACGTTGAAATGCTTCGTGAAGTTGCTCCGATGATAGAAGAGCTTGGTAAGACATTTAAAGAAGCTGACAAAATTGCAAGAAGAAAAAGAGCATAAAAAAGAATAGACGTCATTAAATGACGGTTGATAAAAAGTATAATAAAGGCACTTTTGATATTCAGTCAGAAGTGCCTTTGTGTATGTTACGGTGAAGGGTAAATCTGAATTGTTGGAATAGTGTACAAACTCCCTAAGAGATTTTGTTCTCTTGGGGAGTCGTTTTTATGTGGAGGTCAAAATACAGAGGTGTTTTGTTTACAGATAGTATAAACGAAGATTGATATTGCATAATGTTTAGGAAGAAAAAGTTGAAAAATAAAAAAATAAATAAATTTTTCATTTTTATAACAGAAATCGTGTCCGATTTTGGTTCAATTTGTAGATTTTTAGGTTTTGTACAGTTTTTTTGTTGACAAGGTAAATCAAAAGTGTTATCATAAGAATGTATAAAAATACAATAGGGATACTGGGAAAATATCCAATTTTTAAAAATATTTTTACAAAAAACTTGTAAAAAACGTATTTTTCCCTGTTTTTCCGTTTTACATTAGGTAATATATTGCCGCTTTTTGCCGTAATTATTCGTTTGGTTCAGTATGGCGGCCGAAAAAAAGAACATTATGAAAGGAGTTTTCTATCTATGATTTTTAATTCCTTAGACTTCAAAGCTATGGAAGCAAGTCTTAATGCCCTCAATACCAAACAGCAGGTTATTACTCAGAACCTTGCAAACATTGATACTCCGGGATACAAAACGCAGGAAGTATCATTTGAGGATGCGCTCAATAATCAGATAGAAGGAAGTAAAAGACGTAAATCTGACGGTACAGTTGATTATTCTTTCGAAACCACTATAAAGGATACCGAAAATACTTATTTTAATACTGACGGAAACAACGTGGATGCCGATAAAGAATCGCTTGAGCTTTATTCAACATATTTACAGTCAGCTTATATAATACAGAAAATGAATACAACTATAGGAACCTATAGATATGTTATGACACAGGCAAACTTCAAGTAAAAATATAATTTTGCCGCATTAATACGGCGGATTGGAGAAATATATGGCATTTTTGAATTCGCTTAATATAACAGGCTCGGCACTTACTGCCGAAAGATATAAAACCGACGTTATATTGCAGAATATCGCTAATCAGAGCGTTGCGGCTTCTTCTCCGGAGGAGGCTTATCAGAGAAAACAGGTAGTTTTTCAGGAAAGAATTATGTCATTCGATGAAGCTTTGCAAAAGGTATCGGGCGGTGGCGTAAGAGTATCTGAAACGGTTGAGTTGGGTGAGGACGTAAATCCTGTCTATGACCCCGACAACCCGATTGCGGATGAAAACGGTTACGTTTATTATCCGAATGTAAATAATAGTGAGGAGCAGATTGACCTGCTCGAAACAACAAGAGCATATGAAGCTAACCTTACAGCACTTTCTGTTGTAAAGGCAATGGCGGCAAAAGCACTTGAAATCGGCAAAAACTGATAGATTTAAAATATGTGTATGAATTTGTGGTGAATTTTTACGCTACAGCTGTTGCCTGAAATTCTGGCAAACGACAAAAGAATTACGGAGGGACTTGAATTATGGCATTTATTACGCCAATGGAGACTGTCATGAAGCCAATGGAGCTTATGAAGCCTTTGAATAATATCGACGATGTTCAGAAAGTAGAAAATAAAAATAATAGCGGTTCGGTAAGCTTTGAGGATCAGCTTTTTGACGCTGTCCAGAAGGTGAGAGATCTCGAAGACGCTTCAAATAAAGCTTCTTACGACCTTGCTGTCGGAAATACAGACGACCTTACAGCTGTTATGCTTGCGGCAACAAAGGCAGAAACCGCTGTACAGCTTACTACACAAATTACAACAAGAGCTGTAAATGCGTATAAAGAAATAATGCAGATGAATATTTAATTATAGATTAGGTTCGATATAGTAATGAAAGAAAAATTTAAGAATTTTATAGATAAGATAAAAACAGCCTGGGGAAAGCTTTCTTCGGGTGTGAGAAAAATAATAATTATAGCTCTCAGCGCACTTCTTGTACTTGCTCTTGTGCTTACAATAGTGCTTAATGTCAATAAAGGCGATGGATATATCGTGCTTTTTCCGAACATGGCAGACGCAGAAGCAACTGAGGTATACCAGTATCTCAGAGCAGAGGGCGTTTCAACAAAGATAAATTCCGATGGTGAAATCATGGTTCCTCAGGAACAGTGGGATACGCTCGTTTACGACCTTGCACAAAAGGGTTATCCGCAATCTGCTCCGTCATATGGTACATATTTTGACAATCTGAGCATGACTATGACCGATTCGGAAAAACAACAGCTTATTATCAAGGACTTGCAGGACAGACTTCAGATTACCCTGAATCGTATCGACGGAATTAAAGGCTCTGTAGTTACAATTTCAGCTCCTGAGGAAAATAACTATGCATGGAAAGAAAACAGCAGTAAACCGAGTGCAAGCGTTGCACTTACACTTGATAATCCATATGCTTTTACAGGCGAAAATGTTGCCGCTGTAAAAAACCTTGTAGCATTTGCAACTCAGCAGATGAAGCCTGAGGACGTTGTCGTTATTGATACCACAACAGGTAAAGAGCTTGGTATTGATGACGGAAAAGAAAAGGAATACGATATAATTTCAAGAGAAAATTACGAGAATATTATCCGTAAACGTATCGAAGAAAGCGTTGAGGAAATACTTTCAAAGCCATATGGCAGAGATAATGTTTCAGCAGCGTGTACAGTTTCAATCAACTACGATAAAATAAACGAAGAAATGCTCGAATACCTCACAAATGAAAATGATGAGGGCGTTGTTGACTGGAAGCACATCATCTATAAGGGTGAGGGAATAGAAGAGATTCCTGCCGAGGGCCCTTCAGGTGAAGAGGATAATGCCGATATTCCGAGCTATCCTAACGAAGCAGAGGACTATACAATTACTGACCCCGATTACCTTGAACGTGAGATTACATATTCAATCGGACATGTTCTCACTCAGACAGAAAAGGCTCAGGGCGTAATTACCGACTCAACAATTGCGATTACAATCAAAACACCATCTCCGCTTTCAAATGTTGAAAAGAGTGGTGTAATTGACCTTGTAAAAAATGCAACAGCAATTGATGATACAACAAAAATAAGTGTATTCGACTGGCAGAGCGACGAGCTTGAAGAGGAAACACCTCCGGGAATGCTTTCAAAGGATAAGGTTAAGGACTATAAAATACTCCTTCTTATTCTCGCACTTATAGCAATAACATTAATCGCTATAATTATAGTAATACTCGTAAGAAGAGATGCCAAGAAGAAGATACAGGCAAACGAAAAGAAGAATAAACGAGCTGTTGACCAGCTTGAAGCTAAGCTTGCCGAAACAAAGCGCCGTTCACTCGTTGAAATGGCTAATGAAACTAATAAGGAACAGAAAGAAACTAAGGACGAGGTAAGACAATTTGCATTGGACAACCCCGATCTTACTGCGGCAATCGTTCGTTCAATGATAAAAGAGGATGAATACAGCTCAACGCAGGAACAGGAAGATGGTGAATGAAGATAAATGGCTGTTAAAAGAGTCACAAAAAGAAGAGAAGCTGCAGCAGCTACTACAGCCGCCAATGCAGCAGCTCCCGAAGAAGTAGAAAAGAAAGAAGCTGAAGTCGCAAAACAAGCAGCCCCGGTAATTCCGGCTTCACTCAAAAAGATGACAAATACATCAAAAGCGGCAGCAGTTCTTATAGCACTCGGCTCGGATTCTGCTTCAGAGGTAATAAAACACCTGCATGAAAATGAAATAGAAGTTCTTTCTGCCGAAATTGCTAAAATCCAACAGCTTTCATCTGATGAGAATAATGCGATAATCAATGAATTCTATCAGATGTGTATAGCTCAGAAAGCCATTACAGAGGGCGGTATCGACTATGCAACAGCGGTACTCAACAAGGCTTTCGGAGAGAAAAAAGCAAATGAGCTTATTTTCAGAGCTACAAATAAAATGGATAGCTCAGCGTTTGCATTTGTAAAGGAGCTTGATAACAAGAATCTTCTTATGATTTTGCAGAATGAGCATCCTCAGACAGTAGCTGTCGTGCTTTCACATACTACTCCCGAAAAGGTTTCGCAGATACTTTCACGCTTTTCAAGAGATGTTCAGATTGATATTATCGAGCGAATTTCAAACCTTGAGAGAGCAAATCCCGATGTAATCGGAATTGTCGAAAAAATAATGAAGAAAGAAACTACAACCCTTAATAAGAGTAATTCTGTTGAACACGGCGGCGCGGCTTATATCGCTGAAATTATGAACAGAATTGATAAAGAGTCGCAGAAGGCTATGCTTGAGCGTCTTGCTGAAACAAATCCAACACTCAGCGACGAAATCAAAAAGCTTATGTTCGTATTCAACGATATTGTCAATCTCAACGATATGGAAATTCAGTCCTTTATTCGTGTTGTCGATACAAAAGACCTCACAATTTCCCTCAAGGCAGCAAGCCCCGAGGTTCAGGCAAGGATTTTCAGCAATATGTCGTCCCGTCAGAGAGATACAATCCAGTCGGATATGCAGTATCTGCGTAATCTTCGTGTGCGTGACGTTGAGGCAGCTCAACAGCGCATAATCGAGGCTATCAGAGGTCTTGAAGAATCGGGAGATATCGTTCTGTTCAAGGGCGGAGGAGATGAAATAATTGCGTAATGTGTTGAAATCGGGCAGTATCAGCTTTAATGATAAGCCGGTTATGATTCCCGATGCAGTCATTATAAAACCAACCGAATCTCAGCAGTCACCGCTTGAAATTTCAGGCGCAGAGATAAATCTGTCTGTATATAGTGACGAGGACAAAAGACGCCTTGAGGAATATTTCGAAAAACGTAAAACAGCCTTGATGTCCGGTATAAATGAGGAAAGAGAACGCCTCGAAAAAAAGGCGAAAACCATTCTCACGGACGCTCAGAAGGAAGCCGATGAGCTTCTTTCACAGGCACAGCAGAAAGCAGAAAAAATTGTTGCCGATGCTGAAAGAAAATCAACAGAAATAGTTGAAGAAGCCGAAAAACAAGCCGTATTTACTTTGGAAGAAGCCGAAAGACAAGGGCTTGAAAAAGGTCGTCGTCAGAAAGCAGAAGAAATAGATGAATGTATAATAAAGCTTCAACAGTTTATGATAGCACTCAAAAATTCTCAGAGTGAGTATTTTGAGGATATGTATCCACAGCTTAAATATTTCGCAATTGATATTGCCGAAAAGATTGTTTACAAAAAGATTGAAGAGGACGAGAAATTCCTTTACGAACTTGTTGTTCAGGCATTGAAGGATTTCAAATCAGCAGAGTGGATAAATGTTGAAATATCAGAACAAATGGCAGAGCTTGTTGACTACCTCGTATCACAGCAGGAATGCGGACTGCTTCCGTCTGAAGCTGATTTTGCGACGGCAAGTACAGAAAATGGCTCTGTAAGAATAGAAACACAGTCCAATGTGTGTGACGCCTCGGTAAGCACACAGCTTAGAAATATAAAAAGCTATTTTGATAGTTATGGTGAGGGAAATGAAGCAGATTCAGGAGATAACACAGCTCAGACATAATTTAAAATATAACAGCTTCTTTACCTCGTATGGCAAGGTAAGTCAGATTTCAGGTATGATAATTGAGGTAACAGGTCTTGAAAGCAGTATCGGAGATGTTTGTGAAATTCATCTTTCAAACGGCAAAAAGGCTATTACCGAGGTTGTAGGCTTTAAAAAGGATATTACCCAGATTATGCCATATGAAGAAATCGACGGTATCGGCTATGGAAATCCTGTTTATAATACAGGAAAAAAGCTAAGGGTAAAAATAAGCGACAAGCTTATCGGAAGAACCATTGATGCTCTTGGAAAGCCTATTGACGGCAAGGGCGATATTGAAGGTCATACCTATTATTCCATAAACGGAGCACCGTCAAACCCTATGAACCGTCCGCCGATTACAGAATCTATGGAGCTTGGCGTTAAGGTCATAGATGGTATGATAACACTCGGAAAAGGTCAGAGAATAGGCATTTTTGCAGGTTCAGGTGTCGGCAAATCAACTCTTATGGGTATGATTGCAAGAAATGTAACAGCCGATGTCAACGTTATCGCTCTTGTCGGAGAGCGTGGCAGAGAGCTTATGGACTTTTTACATAAAGACCTCGGTCCTGAAGGAATGAAGCGCTCAGTTGTAGTTGTTGCTACTTCGGATAATTCGGCAATGCTCAGAAATAAATGTGCATTGACAGCTACCGCTATCGCTGAATATTTCAGAGATCAGGGAAAAGCAGTACTTCTTATGATGGACTCGCTTACAAGATATTGTATGGCACAGCGTGAAATCGGTCTTTCAACAGGAGAACCGCCTGTTGCAAGAGGCTATCCGCCGTCGATTTACGCATCACTGCCAAAGCTTCTCGAACGCTGTGGAAACTTCCGTAAGGGTTCGATTACAGGTATATATACCATTCTCGTTGAGGGTGATGATACAAATGAGCCTGTTGCCGATACTGTAAGAGGTATCATTGACGGACATATTATCCTGTCAAGAAAAATCGCAATGACAAACCATTATCCTGCAATAGATGTACTTGCAAGCCTTTCACGTCTTATGTCGTCGGTTGCAAGCTCTGAGCAAAAGGCTCTTGCAGGAAAAATCAGAAACATAATGTCTGTTTACGAAGCCAATAAAGACCTTGTCGCTATCGGTGCTTATAAAACAGGCACAAACCCCGAGCTTGATAATGCAATAAGAAAAATCGGCAAAATAAACGATTTTCTTAAACAGCAGGTGGACGTTAAATTCACCGCAGAAGAAACCCTTGCACTTATGCGTGAGGTAGTCAACGACTGACGGTAGGAGTTGGTTTTGTAATGAAAAAATTTGAGTTCTCACTGGGAAGAATAAGAGATTATAAAAACTCTATTCTCGATAAGGAAAAAAGTGTACTGGCAGGTCTGCGTATGGAGCAGAATAATATCGAAGCCAGGATAAAGGAACTTGATAATTACGAAGCCGAATTAAACGCTGAAATGCGTGAAAAAATCAGAGTAGGACTCAGCGTCGGCGAAATAAAAATGTATGAATTCAAAAAAAATAACATAAGGGATGAAAAAATTGCCCTTAATCACAGACTTGAGTTCCTTGCGGCGTCAATAGAGCTTCAGCAGAAGCGTATGGAAAAGCTTAAACAGGAAACCTCAAGCTATGATAAGCTTGAAGAGAAACAACGTGCCGAATATAATGCCGAGCTTTTGAAAGAGCAGGAACAGGTTATTTCAGAATTTATTTCTCAGAAGCTTATAAGAGAAAAAACTAATTAAAGTCTGTAATTGGAGCTATCCATTTACATAAATGCAATTTACGCAAAAAATGCGTGAAAAGCAAAAAATAAAATATAAGGAGGTGTAACGAAAATGAATACTAACAATATCACTACAAATTCACCGTTAGTCAGCGTTCGTTCCGCAGAGGTTCACGCTAACGAAGGTCAGACAAAAAATGTCGATTTTATGAGTGTAATTTCACAAATTATATCTCAGAACGGTGAAAGTCAGGTTACTGATGCACTGAAGCTGTTTGCCAATGAAGAGGAAGCAGACTCCGAAGTAATTGATGAACTTTTAGCGCTTCTGGCTCAGTACAATTCTTCATTGAAAGGTGATGGAGGTTTATTTGCTCTTACTCAGGATTCATCTGAGGAGGACGCTGATAACGGATTAATCAGCAGTAATCTCACTATAAACGACCTTTTCGGAGGAACCGATGTGGCTTCAACAGTAATAGAGGTTCTTCTTAATGGAGGAAATGACAACGATGTAATAGACGCACTACAACAATCCACAGATTCTGTACCGATAAAGGTTCTCTATGAAATGGCAAAGGTAAATCTCGGTAAATCAGAGCTTGAATTGCCCGATGAATATGCAGATTTTGATTTTGAAGAAAAGGTTCTAAAAATCAACGAAATACTTCTCGGCAAAGAGCTTACGGTTGAAAATGAAACAGATATAGAAGAAGTCGCAAGACAGCTTAAAAGCGATTATGAGCTTTCAGCAGCTATATCAGAAAGTGCCAAAAAAGCAGCACAGAAAGAAAATGCTTCATCCGAAACTATGGTTATTGACTATAATAAGGATTACCGTGTCGACCTTTCAACACTCAGAGGTATGCCCGTAACGGAGGAATCACTCGTAACAGGACAGGTTATCAAGGGAATTGATGAAGCTTTTAAAAATGAGCTTACACGTCTTACCGTCCGCCTTAATCCGGAGGGACTCGGCGAGGTAATAGTAAGACTCAAAAAGACAGACGTAGGTATGATTGTGAGCCTTAGTGCTCAGAATATGAGAACTGCCGAAATGCTTAACAGCCAGCTTAATGCAATTCAGGCTAATCTGACCAAATATGACGCACAGGTTAATCCTGTAACAATAGAGGAAACTCAGCTTACAGCGTCATATAACTTCAATCAGCAGATGTTCGGCAATCAGCCTCAGAAGCAGGGAAAAAACAATTCAGATGATGGTTATTTCCGCGGCAATGATGATTATGATGCCGAAGCAGAAATCATTCCCCGTAAAATAACAGACGGGGCACTCAATATATACGCTTAAAACATAGTTTTAAACAGTATGGAGGTATTATAAATGCCAATTTCAAATGTATCATCAGATAGAAATTATACCGATATTCTTAATGGTGCGTCAGGAAAAGACCCCGTAAAGAATTTCGATGCGATTTTTACAAAAGAGGATAATACAAGCCTCGGAATGTCAGATTTTTTAAGCCTTATGATAGCACAGCTCACAAATCAGGATTTCACAAATCCGGTAAATGATACAGAGTATGTTGCACAGATGGCACAGTTTTCAACATTAAGTGCAATGCAGGAGCTTAGTCAGCTTTCAAAACAAAGCTACGTTTTATCACTTCTCGGAAAAAACTGTACAGTATCTGAAAATCAGATAGGCGGCGACGTAAAAACAATAACAGGAAAAGTAACATCAATTTCTCTTGTTGATAACGATTACAAGGTTACAATAAACGGCAGACAGTATGGAATGTCAGAAATAACATCTGTAAGCGAATCAGCAGAGTAAAAGTAAAAGGATTTAAACTTTATGTGTGCTTTTCGAATTGCGTTAGGAAAGGAGTCTTAATGTTATGGATATTAATGTCAGAAGAGTTTCAACGGTAACAACCGGAATACCTCAGACGAGTACCGCAAAGCTTAATGCAGGGCTAGCAGCAGCATCATTTGACCAGGTACTGAAACAACAGCTAAGTACAAGCGGACTCAACTTTTCAAAGCACGCTGTAAATCGTGTTGTTGAACGTGATATAGATATTTCGGACGATAATATGGAAAGACTTAATTCAGGAGTAAAAATAGCAAGAGAAAAAGGTCTTGACGATACCCTTATTCTCGTTGACTCAGCAGCTTACATCGTAAGCGTAAAGAATAATATGGTTATAACAACAGTTTCCAATCAGGAATTAATCGGAAACTGCTTCACGAATATTGACGGTACTGTGATAGTTTGATGCCGGACCTTTTTAGGAAGCATTTAAAAATCCCGAACGACAGACGGATTTATTATAAATTATCATAAAAGTACCAATAATCGAAAAGGAGAAAATAAATTATGGTGCGCAGTTTATATTCAGGTGTTGCAGGTATGACAACACAGCAGAAGAAAATGGACGTAATCGGTAATAATATAGCAAACGTATCTACATATGGCTTTAAGTCAAGCAGAGTAACATTCAGAGATGTATATTATCAGACAAGCTCTGTTGCATCAGGTCCTTCCGCATCACAGGGCGGACGTAATGCCGTACAGATCGGTTATGGTTCAACACTCGGTTCAACCGATGTTAACCACTCACAGTCAGTAATGGTAAATACAGGTCTTTCACTCGACTGCGCAATTGCAGGTGAAGGATATTTTCAGGTAATGGACGGCGAAGGCAATATGCTCTATACAAAAGCAGGTATGCTTGACGTTGACGCCGACGGAAACCTCGTAGATGTAAACGGTAACTTTATTCTTGGTGTATCAGGTGCAAATATCAGTGAGGGCGCTTCATCACAGAAAATCAGAATAACACTTCCATATAAAGAAGCTTCTGTTTCAACTGCACAGGATAAAATTAACGGTGTTGGAATTACAATTTCTTCATCAGCAAAAAATGCTAACGGAAATCTTTCATTTGCGTTCCAGTCAAGCTCAGAGATGCCTATTGGTGAAAGAGCTTCAGCAGTTGTAACATCAACATCAATTGCTATAACATTGAATGACAATGAAGTTTTCACAGATATAACAGACCTTGAAAATGCAATAAATGAGGCTATTACATCAGCAAACGGCGGTGTAGCACACCCTGCAGGTGACTTTACAATCTCACTTGACCAGGAAGATGCATTTAATACTCCACTTACAGGTGAACAGATAGTAAGCTCTAATTTCGGAATTACAGAAGGTACAGTTGATGTTCCTGATTCAATCGAAAAGGCATTCTCAGTTTTATCTGTAGGCGATAGATTTAACTATACCGAAAAAATGGATTATTCAATCGCTGTTGATGAAGCCGCAGGAACATGTACTATCACAGCAGGAGGCGGAAAGTATACTGCCACTCTTACTCAGGCTCAGATGGAAACAGCAGGCTCTGTAGTTATGAAAAGCGGTACAGACGGTGATAGCTTTGTTCTTACATTCCCAAGCTGGAAAAATGTTCAGTACTATAACGGAACAAATGCAACAGCAGAAGAAGCTTCAACACCATCGGCACCATCTGAAAACCTCGGCTTAGGTTCAGCTGCATTTGCACTTTCAGACGGTACAACAGGCGGTTTGCAGACAGTTGCTGACCTTACAGGTCTTGCTATTGCCGCAAACGGAATAATCTATGGTACACACCCTACATTCGGAACATTAGAGCTTGGAAGAATTGACCTTGCTACATTTGATAACCCATCAGGTCTTACTCAGGTAGGTTCAACATATTTCTCTGCAACACCTAACTCAGGTGAAGCAAAGGTATGCGTACCGGGTTCAGACGGAGCAGGCGATATCATGGGCGGTACTCTTGAAAACTCAAACGTTGACCTTTCACAGGAATTCTCAGATATGATTATTACTCAAAGAGGATTCCAGGCAAGCTCAAGACTTATTACAGTTTCAGATACAATGCTCGAGGAGCTTGTAAACCTTAAACGATAATTGAAGTTTTATGGAATACCGTGCAAAAATGTGCGGTATTCCGTAAAAAAATGCTGCAATGAGTGCGGCTAAAAATAATGAATGGAGGCATTAGATATGATAGTTTTAACAAGACAGAACGGAAGCTTATTCGCACTTAATGATGAGCTTATCGAAATTATTGAAGAACACCCCGATACAACCCTTAAAATGACTGACGGAAAGGTCTATATAGTGTCGGAAAGTATGGAAGAAATAATTGAGAAAATTATTGAATTCAGAAAAAGATATACAAACTAAAGCAGTATATATCTTAGATAGGTCAGCAGTAAGAATCACTGAATCAGCCGAACAAAACGGCTGAAAAAGAAGAAAAGTAAAAAGGAAGTAAACTTATATGGATATTTCGACATTAATAGGCTGGTTAGCAGGCGTAGGTTTTATCTTATTCAGTATAGTTTTAAACAAAGATATAGATACGGGTTCATATAGTATTATATTCGGTTCGCTCAAAAGCTTTTTTGACCTTCCTTCAGTAATGATTGTATTCGGCGGTACTTTCGCAGCACTTATGGTATCATATCCTTTGTCAATATTCAAGAAAATTCCAAAGCATTTCGGAATGGTTTTTAAGGATAAAAACTCCGACCATAAAGAAATAATTGAACAGATTGTTGAATTTGCAAAAGAAGCAAGAATAAACGGTGTACTTGCACTCGAAGAAAAGGTTAAAGAAATAAAAGACCCGTTTATGAAAAATGCACTTATGATGGTCTGTGACTCGGTTGACCCCGAAAAAGTACAGGAAATGATGGATAATGAGCTTAATTATCTTGAAGAACGTCACTCACAGGCACAGAATTTCTATCTGAAGGGTTCTGATTATGCTCCGGCATTCGGAATGGTCGGAACACTTATCGGTCTTATAAACCTTCTCGGAAACCTCTCAGACTCCGAATCGCTTGCAGCTAATATGTCAGTAGCTCTTGTAACAACGCTTTACGGTTCGATACTCTCAAACCTCTTTTTCAAACCGATTGCAAACAAGCTTAAAATCAGACATGAAACAGAAATGCTCAATAAAGCAATTATAGTTGTAGGTGTACAGGGAATACTCGCCGGAGATAACCCTAACTTTATAAATGAAAAGCTTGAAAAGCTTATACCGGCACAAATCAGCGGCAAAGCAAAAAAATAAAACGATTCAATAAATATTTGCTAAAATATGCATATAATATGCGGCCGCACAGGGATGGTGCGGCATTGCAATGTTATGACGCATAAAACAATACGTTGTAGGATTGCTATTTCGTAACGAATGGAGTTGATATTATGGCTATGCTGAAAAGAAAAAAAGGCGATGAAGAAAGCGGCGGCAACTGGATGGATACTTATGGCGATATGGTAACGCTTTTGCTAACGTTCTTTATCGTATTGTATTCCATGTCTACAATTGAAGAGGATAAATGGGCTGCAATTGTAAGAGCCTTTAACCGTAACGGTCAGACAAAGGTTGACCAGATTGTTCTGACGCTTGAGGGCGAGGGCGACCAGCCTGTTGAAAATAAAGGCGATGAAGACATCAACGGCGACGGTATTACAGAACTTGATGAATTCTATACCGCTGTTGAGGAGTTTTTGCAGGAAAACAATATGTCCTCAACCGAAATAATCGACCGTGGTGAAGATGACGGAACAAATGAAAACGGCACAAAAGAGGACAATATCTATCTTTCGTTCCAGAATGCCATAACATTCCGCCCTGATACAGCAATTCTTATGGAATCATCATATGAAATTCTCGATTTTCTCGGTCAGAAGATTAAAGAAGCCGATAACAGCCTTGCGGTTGTACTCATAAAAGGTCATACCGCAAAATATGACTCATCAGAGGTAGACTCAAGAATACTTTCATCAGAAAGAGCAAGTACAATTGCAAACTACTTTGAAGAAAAATACGGAATTCCCGCAGATAAGGTTGTTCCGATAGGACTTGCAAATATCTATCCGATAGCCGATAACGAATCACAGGACGGACGTTCAAAGAACCGACGTGTAGAAATATCCGTTATAGGTAAGAACTCACCTCTTATCAAGGACGAGCTTTTAAAGAGCCTTATAGGAATAAACTTTGATACATCCACTACTCTTGAGGAAGTTCAGAAATAAGGAATAAAATAACTGGAGTAACAATCTATGAAAAAAAACATACCACTCAAGGCAAGCGCCGCACAGTTTCCGGTATATGATTTCAGGACGCCGAAAAAGGTTTCAAAAGAGAAAATCAATTCGCTGAACCTGATAACCGATGAGCTTGCCAAATATCTCGGAAATTGTATGTCAGCAATGGCAGGCGAGGTTTGTCTTGTATATAATCCGGAAATGCACGAGACAAATACGACTGATTTTATAAAAGGTCAGCCGAAAAATACTATAATCGGAAATTTTGCTTTCACAACAAATTTGTCGAAGCATAATGAAAGTCAGGTAATGCTTCATATGCCGACAGAAATATTCTATCCGATAATGGATATACTTCTCGGCGGAACAGGTAAGCCCTATGAGGTAAATCGTTCGCTTACCGATATTGAAATAGCAATATGCCGATATGTTATGCTGAAATTTCAAGAGGCATTGAAGGATGCATGGAACTCCATAATAAAAGTGGATTTTGCATTTGATAAAATAGAAACATCATCAAAAAATGTCGAGCTTAAAGCGGTAAAAGAAGAAAAACTCGTTATGAGCTTTGACGTAAATATAAAAGATGTAAAGAGTAAAATCAGAGTAGCTTATTCATCACGTTTCGTAGATAAGCTGATAAGAAAACAGGAAACACAGAGGGCTGCAGAAGCCATTTCGGCAGAACAGCAGGAAAAGAAAAAAGAGGCGATAATGACCTCTTTGAACGACGCAGAGTTTGAGGTAAAAGCTGTTTTATCTGAGCTTACGCTTAATATGCAGGACATTATTTCACTCAATGTCGGCGATATAATAACGCTTGATAAAAAGATAACCGACGATATCGAAGTGAAGGTCGAAGATACACCGTGGTTTAACGGAAAGCTTGGAAACGGAAATATCAAAAAGGCTGTAAAAATAACAAAGGTATTAAGCGGAAATACAGCAGAAAATAATGATGAAGAAAAAAAATAAAAACGATATTTTCAAAATAAAATAGAGAAACGGAGAGTATTAAATGAGTTTAACTAATTATAACATAAATAAGCTTGACGTAGCACTCAGTTCTGGTCTTTCAACAGCATTAAAGGTGCTTGATTCAATTCTTGCAAGTCCTGCAAGTGTTACTTGTGAAAACGGAAAAATAGAAGCATTGAATTCGGTTGAATTCAGCAAAGTAGAGCCTGCAATGTGTGCAATAGCAACATTTTCGGGTGATGTAAGCGGTACAGGCGTAATAATGTTCAATGAAAGTGCATTGCTTGTAACAATAAGCCAGCTTACAAAAAATGACGAAAGCGAATTTGATGAAATGAGCCTCGGAATGCTCAATGAAATTATCTCTCAGACAGCAGGTGATTTCGCTGCAAGTATTTCTTCCGAGCTTGGAAAAAATATTACAGTTACAATGTCACAGCTTTTCGACTTCAATGGAGCAGCAGATATTGCTCCATACATAGGAGGCGGAGTTCTTGACGACGTATTCTCAAAGCATGTAAGCTATGATGTTGAGGGAATTCTCAGTGCGTCAAGTATAGTTATCATAAATCGTGAGTTTATTGAAGCAGTATGCGAAATCGAAGAACCAAGAGCTACAGCTGAACCTGTTTATGAGGTTGAAGAACAGCAGGAAGAAGCTGATGCAGTACAGCAGCAGTCTGCTCAGACAGAAAATTACGACTATTCATCAGAGGCTTCATTACAGACAACAGCTAACACACAGGCTTCAGAAGCGATTGCTCCTAAGCCGAGCCGTTTCAAGCAGGACGTAAATATTCAGGCACAGACACCTGTTTTCCCAAGCTTTGAAACAAATGAAACTGAAGACTTTTCTTCTCTGGTAGGCGGAAACATTGACCTTCTTATGGAAGTTCCTGTAAATGTTTGCATTGAAATAGGAAAAGCCAAGAAGAAAATGAAGGAAGTTATGAATTACAGCCAGGGTTCAGTAATTCTTCTCGATAAAAGAGTAGGAGAGCCTGCTGATATAACTGTAAATGGTCAGATAATCGCAAGAGGCGAGGTTATTGTAATTGAAGACAGCTTCGGCGTAAGAATAACAGAAATTATTAATTCAAAGGAGCTTGCTGAACTCAAGTAAGCTTTTGGAGGTTTTGAATTTTGGAAGGAATCAAGCTGGTATTTCAGCTCGTATTCGGACTTGCTCTTTTTGTGGGAATACTCTATCTTTCATACGCGGCAACGAAGCATCTTGCCATGCGTCTTTCGCCCGACGGACGAAGCGGAAAGAATATGAAGATAATAGAATCACTTGCAATAAGCAAAGACAGCTGTCTGCTTATTGTCAAGGCAGGAGAAAAATATCTTCTGCTTGGTAAAACAACAGGCAGTATATCGCTTGTGTCAGAGCTTACAGCAGAAGAAATCAGTTCGGCACAGGAAAAATCATCTCAGTCCGGACAACAGATGTCCTTTGCGGAGGCACTGAAAATAAATATCGCCAAAAGAATGGGCAAAGAAGATAAGATTAATTCTTTTGAGGAGGATAAAAATGACAAAAAAGAAAAACCTTAAAAAGAATATCTTAAAGCTTGCAGTCGGACTTTTAATGGTAATAATGTGCCTTTTATGTATAAATGCGGTTCAGGCAAATGCCGCACCTGCAATAAATGTATCGGTTGAATCAGGCAATGCTGAGGAATCATCAAGCGCACTTGATTTGCTGTTTCTCCTTGCAATGATTGCACTTATACCGTCGCTTCTGCTTGTTATGACGGCGTTTACGAGAATAATTATATCATTATCATTTCTTCGAACCGCTATCGGAACACAAAGCTCGCCGCCTAATCAGGTGCTTATAGGGCTTGCACTTTTTCTTACAATTTTCATAATGTTTCCGACGTTTACACAGATGAAAAAAGAAGCGTATGACCCATACAAAAAAGGTCAGCTCACACAGTCAGCGGCACTAAAAGCCGCATCTGTACCACTTAAAGAATTTATGCTCAAGCAGGTTTATGAATCAGACCTTGATATGTTCATAACACTTGCACAGGACAAAAATCTTGCAGAGGTTGAAAAGGTATCAAGCTCAGAGGAGCTAATAGATTTACCTATGACAATAGTAATTCCTGCATTTATCACAAGCGAAATCAAAAGAGCGTTTATGATAGGATTTTTGCTCTACATACCTTTTTTGCTGATAGATATAATTGTATCATCAACGCTTATGTCAATGGGTATGGTAATGCTTCCGCCTGCAACAATAGCACTTCCGTTCAAGATAATGCTGTTTGTGCTGGTTGACGGTTGGAATCTTCTTATTCAGAGCCTTATTTCAGGGTTCAGATAGTTTGGTGGAGGAGTCTGATTATGACACAGGGTGATGTTCTTTCAATATTGAGAGAGTTTTTCTTTGTTGCAGTTAAAATTGCAGGACCGCTTCTGGTCATATCAATGGTACTTGGTATTGTAGTTGCGATTTTTCAGGCGGCAACACAAATTCATGAACAAACTCTTACATTTGTTCCGAAGCTTTTGGCAATAGCGATCATGCTTTTATTGCTTGGCTCGTGGATGATGACTGTATTGGACGATTTCTTCAATATGATATTCGATAAAATAAAAATGCTGTGAGGATTAAAAAGTGGCTGAACTGAATGTAAACTTTGATAATCTTCATTTATACATATTTGTGTTTGTGCGAATGGCAGCGATAATAGTACTTAACCCCGTGTTTTCACGACAAAGTATACCTGCTGTTGCAAAAACAGGTCTTATAGCACTTCTGACAATAATTATAACACCGTATATAGAAGTACCTGCACTTACAACGACGATGATAGATTTTCTGATTTGTATAGCAAAGGAATTCTTTATCGGATTTCTGCTGACATTTGTGTTTAATATCTATTATTATATGCTGATGTTTGCAGCCGACCTTATGGATACACAGTTTGGTCTTTCAATGGCTAAGATGATGAATCCGCAGACAAATATTCAGAGTGCTACAACAGGTAATTTGCTTAATGTAGTATTTATGCTGTATTTTTTCGTCACAAACAGTCATCTCGTACTTATAGGTACGGCGGTTGGTTCATATGAGGCTGTTCCCGCAGGACTTACTGCCATAGATATAATGGGAAGCTGTACATTTGTTATAGAGCTGTTTTCATCGGTATTTGTGCTTGCATTAAGGCTTGCACTTCCGTATGTCGCAGCTGAATTTGTACTCGAATTATGCCTCGGATTGCTTATGAAGCTTGTACCACAAATACACGCTTTTGTAATACATATGCAGGGTAAAATAATACTCGGCTTAATATTACTGCTCGCACTTTCAATACCAATGACAAATTTCATTGATAATTATATAACGAAAATGCTGGGCAGTATGAATCAAGCACTCGGCTCACTTATAGTAAGGTGAGAGATTTGTCTGAGTGTTAAATCAGGGGGGATAATATTTGGCTGAATCAGCAGGAGATAAAACCGAAAAACCTACCCCCCGAAAACGTGCTGACGAGCGAAAAGAGGGTAACGTCTTTCAAAGTAAAGAAATACTTCTCTGTGTGACAATGATTGTATCGCTTATGAGCTTTAAGCTGCTCTACAATCTGATACAGGATACAGCAGTTAATACAATGAAGGATTTTTTCGGTTTAATTCCGACACAGGAGATAATAACCTTTGATGACGCAAAATCCTTCTTTATAAGAGGATTGAAGTGCATAGCAATTGCTGCACTGCCACTTCTGTTTATAGTGTCGCTTACAGCGATAATAACAACTTTAGTACAGACAAAAGGTTTATTCAATACTAAATCATTGAAACCTAAATTCAGCCGAATGAATCCGATAAGAGGATTTAAAAATCTTTTTTCGCTTAAATCTTTCGTTGAATTATTAAAATCGTCAATTAAAATTCTGATTTTATTTTTTGTAATCTATACATTTGTCAAGGATAATCTGATGGTGTTCTCGAACATGATGAATATCACAATAGAAGAGTCAATACCGATTATCGGTGATTTCTGCTTCTCGCTTATAAAAAAGGTTATCATTGCATTTGTCGCACTGGCTGCACTTGACTTTATGTATCAGCGTTGGGATTATGAGAAAAAACTCATGATGACCAAGCAAGAGGTAAAAGACGAATATAAGAATACTGAAGGTAACCCTCAGGTTAAAGGAAAAATAAAACAAATTCAGCGTGAAATGTCGATGAAAAGAATGATGCAGGCAGTTCCGACGGCTGATGTAGTTATAAGAAACCCTACCCACGTAGCGGTTGCACTTAAATATGACAGAGAAAAAAGTCTGGCACCTGTCGTAGTTGCAAAGGGCGTAGACGAGGTTGCACTTAAAATAGTTAAGATTGCCGAAGAAAACGGAATTATGACCGTTGAAAACGTCGCTCTTGCAAGAGCACTTTATGCACAGGTAGAGCTTGATGATATGATTCCTGTTGAATTTTATCAGGCTGTTGCAGAAATTATTGCAGCTCTGTATAAACAAAGAAATGAGCTTATGTAACAGGCTAACTTTTAAATTGGTAAAGGAGTAAACGGATTTGAAACGTCTTTCAAAGCTTTTCAGCAATACAGTCGCAATATTTGTTGTGCTTGTAGTTTTCCTTATAATTATACCGCTTCCGACGTATGTGCTTGACTTTATGTTTGTAACACAGCTCGGAATTTCGCTTATAATTCTTCTTACAACGCTTTATATTAAGAAAACACTTGAATTCTCGGTATTTCCGACTTTATTGCTTATAACAACGCTTCTGCGACTGGGACTTAATATTTCATCAACCCGTTCGATTCTTACCAAACAGGGCTATGCGGGAGAAATGGTAAAGGCATTCGGTGACTTTGTTATCAAAGGCAATGTGGTAGTA
Source organism: Ruminococcus sp. (assembly GCA_015066925.1). Classification (GTDB taxonomy): domain Bacteria; phylum Bacillota; class Clostridia; order Oscillospirales; family Ruminococcaceae; genus Ruminococcus. The sequence goes on along the minus strand of SVNL01000016.1, from coordinate 6,855 downwards.
GGTCTTATCATATTCCTCATTATCGTTCTCGTACAGTTCCTTGTAATCACAAAAGGTTCAGAGCGTGTAGCTGAAGTATCAGCGAGATTTACGCTTGACGCTATGCCGGGAAAACAGATGGCTATCGACGCCGATTTAAGCTCGGGACTTATCGACGAAAAGGAAGCACGTATTCGCCGTTCAAACATTCAGCGTGAAGCCGATTTCTTTGGTTCTATGGACGGTGCGAGTAAGTTCGTAAAGGGCGACTCGATTATGTCGATTGTTGTAACGTTCATAAATCTTATCGGCGGAATAATAATCGGTCTTATTTCAGGCATGGGCGATATTATGACAATATTCAACACCTATGCTATAGCAACAGTCGGTGACGGACTTATGTCACAGATTCCTGCACTTCTGGTTTCGGTAGCCTCAGGTATGATGGTTACACGAAGTGCATCTGAAAACAACGTAAATACCGATATCGGAAAGCAGTTCCTTTCACAGCCGAAGGTATTGATTATTGCGGGAATTACTCTTGAATGTCTTATAGTAATAGGATTTCCGTTTGTACAGACAACACTTCTTGCATGTCTGCTTTTAGCAGGCGGAATACTACTTTTAAGAAACGAAAAGAAGTTTGCACAGGTTGGAACAAGTGAAGAAGCTATCGGTGAACAAACCGAAGAAATCGAAAGCGAAGCAAATTTCTACCGCAATGTTGAAAACATCTATAACCTTCTTAATGTTGAGCAGGTAAAGATAGAATTCGGCTATTCGCTTATACCGCTTGTAGATGAATCAAGCGGAGGTAATTTCCTTGACCGTGTAATTATGTACAGAAAGCAGTTTGCGATTGATATGGGATTTGTAATACCGCCTGTACAGCTTAAAGACAGCGGTTTGCTTAATCCGAACCAGTACGTTATTTACATAAAAGGCGAACAGGTATCGGGCGGAGATGTCCTCGTTGACCACTATCTTGCACTTGCACCAAGTGAAGAGGAGGACGTTATTGACGGTATCGAAACCGTAGAGCCTGCATTCGGAATAAAAGCAAAATGGATTTCAGAGGATAAAAAGGTTAAGGCAGAGCTTATAGGCTATACGCTTATTGACCCGACATCAGTAATTATAACACACCTTTCGGAGATTATAAAAAATCATGCACATGAGCTTTTAAATCGTCAGGAAGTAAACAATATGCTTGAAAACCTCAAGAAAACAAATGAGGTAATCGTAAATGAAATCATACCTCATATTGTATCCGTAAGTGATTTGCAGAAGGTTCTTTGCAAGCTTCTGGAAGAAAAGGTTCCGATAAGAGATTTAGAGCTTATTCTTGAAACAATGGCAGATTTTGCTCCGAAAATCAAGGATATAGATATGCTTACAGAATATGTAAGACAGTCACTTAAACGTACAATTTCAAGAAAGTTCTCAGACGCAGGACAGATTAAGGTTGTCACACTCGACGCCGGAATTGAAAATGCAATTATGGGAGCAATCAAGAAAATGGACGGCGGTTCATATCTTGCACTTGACCAGCCAACAATTCAGAAGATTATTGCAGCAACAACAGAAGAGCTTGATAAGATTAAAGAACTTGTAAACGAGCTTGTTGTAATAACCTCACCGGTTGTAAGAGTATATTTCAAAAAGCTTGTAAACCAGTTCTACCAGAACGTAACAGTATTGTCGTTCAGTGAAATGGATAACGATATACAGATACAGGCACTCGGAAATATTGCAATAGATATATAAGTCAGAATATAATCAATAAAAAACTGCGAAAGGAGTGGCAGCGATGAGATTTACTAAGGATAGTATACCTATGACTGAAGAAGAATTTGCCGAAATACTGGCAGATTATCAGAATACGGGAAATATCGAGTCAAGAAATAAGCTTGTTATGAAATATGCGTATATACCTCAGACAGTTGCCATTCAGCTCAGAGGTCTTGCAAACGGATATGCGCAGGTAGATGATATGGTAAATCACGGAATAATAACGCTTATCGACTGCTTCGACAGATTTGACCTCGGAAAAGGAATATCATTTGAATATTACGCATTTATGAGAGTAAAGGGCGGTATTATTGATTTGGTAAGAAAGCAGGACTGGATTCCCAGAAGAGTGAGAAGCCTCGAAAAGAAAATAAATGAAACCCGTACAGTTCTTTCACATAAGCTTGGAAAAGAACCGTCTGATGAAGAACTTGCAAAGGAGCTTAATATATCAGTAGAAAAGCTTCATTCGGCATCTCAGGAAATAAATAATTCTGTAGTATTTTCGTTTGAAGAGCTGATACAGAATATGTCGCAATTCGGCTCAAGCCTTGAAACAGAGGGAATGTCACCTGAAAAGAAAATGGTGAGAGAAGAAATGAGCAGAATTCTTGCAGATGCAATAGACAGTCTTTCAGAACGTGAAAAGCTGGTGGTGTCGCTCTATTATTATGAGGAGCTGACGCTTACCGAAATATCACAGGTACTTGATATTTCAGTTCAAAGAGTATCGCAGATAAATTCAAGAGCAGTTTTAAAGCTTAAAGAGTCAATGAAAGAATATATATACGGATAAACGGAGGAGATAAAAATGCTGAGAGGATATTACAGCGCAGCATCCGGAATTTTAGTACAGCAGAGAAATCTGAATGTAATAGGAAATAATATAACAAATGCAAGTACAGTAGGCTACAGAGCACAAAGAGTAATTCAGTCTACATTCGACCAGGAAGTAGTTTCACGCTACGAAAACGGCAAATATACTACAATAGGTACAGGCTCACAGACAAATGTGGTTGATACAGTTGAAACAAATTTCAACGAAAGCTCAATATATGAAACAGAAAATCCATTCGATATGGCAATAATAAGTGAGGGATTTTTCAATGTTTCAGGTGATAACGGACAGACCTTTTTAACGAGAAACGGCTGCTTCAATATAGATGCACAGGGCTATCTTGTGCTTGACGGAATAGGCAGAGTACAGGGTGAAAACGGTGATATATATATCGGCGGTTCAGATTTTTCAATGGACTCGCTCGGAAATATATATGATATAAACGGAAATTTTGCAGGAAAGCTAAGAATAACAATTCCCGCAGAAGAAGCACAGACAATAAAAATGGAAAACGGACTTTTTGTTACCGATAATGTAACAGATGTCGAAGTACCAAAGGTTATAAATTACGGATATGAGCGTTCAAACGTTGATATGAACGATGAATATACACGACTTATCGAAGCTCAGGCTGCATTTAAAGCTTGCAGTACAGCTCTTTCAATGATAGACCAGATGAATGGCAAGGCAGTAACATCAATTGCTTCAGTTAACTGATATAAAGGAGGAATAATCTCGTGAATATAGCATTTTATTCAGGCAGAAGCGGACTTATGGCACATTCTAATGCAATAAACATTTCTGCTCATAATATTGCAAATGCAAGTACAATCGGTTATAAAACAACTACACCGGAATTCAGAGAGCTTGTTTTCAATGACCTTGACCAGAATAAAAATTTACAGCTTGAGGAAAATCAGAAAATGCGTGTCGGACACGGTGTGAAAATTCAGCAGGACAGCTTACAGTTCTCACAGGGAGTTCTCTCGACAACAAATTTTGATTTTGACTTTGCAATTGCAAGCGGAAACGCTCTTTTTGCAGTTGACAGAGCAGGTGAAATACAGTATACAAGAAACGGAGCATTCAATATAAGCGTTGAAAATGACGGGAATTACCTCGTAACAAGCGACGGCGGTTACGTTCTTGATAATAATTATCAGAGAATAAGAATTCCGTATGATGAAAATATGCTTCCCGATTCAGAGGCAACAGCCGAAATGCTAGGAGTATTCAGCTTTGATAATCCATATGGGCTTTTCAGAGTTGATGGACAGAGCTTTCTGCCAACCGATATAAGCGGTCAGCCAAGGGTTGCGGCAGATGATGAATATGAGCTTAAACAAGGAATGGTTGAACGCTCAAATATTAATCTTGCAAAAGAAATGTCTGACGTAATTGTAACACAGAAGGCATATCAGTTCTCGGCAAAGATAGTACAGACAGCCGACGAAATGGAAGATGTAATAAATAATCTGAGAAGATAATACAGCGGCATATTAAGGAGAAAGGAATGAGAGCTTGTGGCTGATATTAATAGGTCGATAACGCCTGTAAACAATAAAAATATAATGCAGCCTACAAAGGAATATCGTAATTCCGAACAAGTACCTTTCGACTTTCGTGACGCATCAAAGGTAAAGCAGACAACAGCAGAGTCATCGCTTTCAGGACAGCATAACGTTATACGAGAGGACGGCTCTACTGCAGGCTTTTTTGAAATTCTTCACGATCCCGATGTATCATCGGCGTTTCTGAAAAACATATTTCTTCTTCGTGAAATAGTAGGAATACTTCCGCTTAATAATTCCGCACAGACAGAGGAGATGAAAGCACTTCTTGATAAGCTTGTGCTTACTCCCGAAGAAATTGCGGGCGAAATGATGAAGCAGGAGGATATTTCAACTATTTTCAAGGGTGGAATATTCGATATGCTCAGAGATCTTACAATCGAAAACAGCTCCAATCAGGATTTTTCAACTGCTGTAACAAATCTTCTTAAAGCTATAAATAATGAAAGCTCCAAAAGCAGTATTTTTGAATCGGTTGAAGCTAATTTCGAGTCGCTGAAAGGAAATCTGGGACTTTCATCATCATTTTCTGAAAAAATAGATGACCTATGTAAAAAAATAGCTGATTTTCGTGCAAGCACGAATAATCTGATGAATATACAAGATGAAAAAAGTATAACAGCTCAGTTTGCGAAGCTTAAATCTGAAATATTCAGCTTCTTTAAGGATGCTGAATCGAGTGTTTTGTATAACGGAGATATCTCAAAAACATTTTCTTTGATAACATATAATCTATCAAGGCTCAGCGTTTCGACTGATGCCGTTCCCGAAGCATTTACAAAGCTTCTTGAAATGATTGATGACGGAGATAAAAAAGAAAATCTTACAAATGCCCTGCTCAAGTTTTTAGACGACAATAAACACGTCAGCAGTTCAAAGACAATGAATGCACTTACAGAGCTTTTGAAGGCACAGTCTGAAAATCCGGACATGAAGATGATAAATTCTGACAGTATGGAAAAGATTATACATAGTCTTTTGTCATCGCCGTGTAATTTTACTCCGCTTCTGCACTTTGTAGTGCCTGTTGAGTATGAGGATATTCAGGCATCAGCTGAAATATGGGTTAATCCCGACGGAGAAGACGATGTAAGCGATCCTAAAAAGGACAGCCGCTATACGCATATTCTTGCGGTATTCGATATACAGGATATAGGTAATTTTGAGGTAGAGCTTTTCGTTGAGGATAAAAACATAGATCTGACGGTACTTTGTCCGCAGGAGCATACGGAATTTTTCAAAAAAAGCGTTTCTGATATAAGAAATGGAGTAAAAGATTCAGGCTATAAGCTTAAAAGTATAAATGTAGATGAAATGAAAGAGCCTCGCTCACTGATAGAGGTGTTTAAATCGTTGCCGCTGAGGAGGCAGGGAGTAAATGTCACAGTATAACAGAAAAAGCGCTAAGCAAATTAATAATAATATAACCAATAAAGCTGTTGCGCTGAAATACGATACAGAAAAAGACAGCGCACCTGTCGTTGTAGCGTCAGGGTGTGGAGATGTCGCAAGAAATATAATAGAAGTAGCAGAAAAAAACGGTATACCGGTTTATCGTGATGACAGTGCGGCTTCGCTTATGTGTATGCTGAAAGTAGGGAGCAATATACCTCCCGAGCTTTACGGCGTAATAGCATCAATATATATAAGTATAATGAAAACATCATCAGAGCTTAAAAACAGACTAATGAACGAAAACGGAGGAAAAACGGAATGATGAACATCACCATAGATAATTGCTATGTCGGTTCGACCTGTGAAATCAGATCGTTCGGTAACGAATTGCTGTCTATAGGCGTGATAGAAGAAATAGCAGACGATTATATAGGTATAGTTCCGCATAATGAAAGGCTAAGGCTTTTCAATACATCCGCAAAGCTTAAACTTAATATATTCAACGCAAAAGCAGGACTTCTTGTTTTAATTGCAGAGGTACTTACATCAAGTCCGTTTATGCTTAAAATAGTAGAACCGCTTAAAATAATCGACCACGAACGCCGTTCAGGATTTCGTGTGGCTGTAGATATGTGGGCAAAGGTATCGCCCGAAAACACATTTTCAGTGAATGATGCAGATGATGTTCAGATAGTCTACATAAATGATGTTTCAATATGCGGACTTCATATGTTCTCAGAGAAAATTTACGAAGTCGGCTCAATACACTGGGTTAAGCTTGAGCTTGAAAATGCAAGTCTTATAACACAGATTGAGGTTATGCGTAAATCCGATGAATACGCAATGACACGTAACGGAATAAGCTTATACGAATATGGAATACATTTTCTGGGGCTTCGTCCGGAAGAAGATGACAAGCTTTGTTCGTTTTTATTCCGAAAACAGCGTGAAATCTCGAAAAAAGTCAAATAGCTGTTGAATGTGCACAAAAAAAGTTTTTTTATTTGTGAAATATTATCCCTTTAAAAAACTTAAAAACGTGCGATTTATATATTGTAATTCAAAAGACAACAATATCGGATCCGTTGTTCGTCTTTAGAATAATTTAAAGGAACTCCGAGAAGGATTTTCGGAGAAAAATTTTCAAATCTATAATTAATACACGGAGGTATACTTATGGGAATGGTAGTTAGAACTAATATGGGCGCTATTAATGCTAATAACGCGCTTACAAAAAACAACAGCACAGTTAACAAGAATATTGAAAAGCTTTCAAGCGGT
>SVNL01000092.1 GCA_015066925.1 Ruminococcus sp. | reverse complement strand
GAAGTCTATGAAATAAAATTATTATTCATAGTGAATGTTATTAGGGAGGTTTAGTAATGAAAAAAAAGATGCTGGGTATTCTGCTTGCCTTAGTAATGATAATCGGAATTATACCGATTAATGTATTTGCGGAGAATTCAGGCTCTGACAGCTATGAAACTGCAGGATACGGTGATTTTATTGACGGTGAACACGTTATCAGCGATATGATTGAAAAGAACGGAATGTATGCTCATCCACGAATTATCATGTCGGAAGAGAAATTTGCAAAGCTGAAAGAAAGTATTGGTGACAACACAGCTACAGGAATTCTTCTTGAGAAGCTTCGTGATGAAGCAGACAGACTTCTTAATTCATCCGTAGCACAATATGAAATTCCCGACGGAATACGTCTTCTCTTAACATCACAAAGAGTACAGAAACGTGTTGCCGCACTTGCTATGGCGTACAATATTTTCGGCGATGAAAAATATGCTCAGAGGTGCTATGCGGAGCTTGAAGCTGCCTGCAATTTCAAGGACTGGAATTCAAAACATTTTCTTGATACTGCTGAAATGACAACAGGCTTTGCTATCGGTTATGACTGGCTTTATCATTGGATGAATGACGAGCAAAGAGCCTTCATCAGAAAAAATCTGATTGAAAAGGGATTTAATCAGGTCATGGACGATTACGAGGACAGGTCACGTGAACGTACCTACAAGTGGTATCAGGATTCTCCGGGATGTAACTGGAAGCTTGTCTGCAACGGAAGTATGGCTATGGCGGCACTTTCAATCGGTGACGAAGCCGATTCAAAAAGCATTGCCTCAGAGATTTTAAACTATGCCTATACGGACTCATATTCCTTTATCCGCCGTGCTTATAGTGAAAAGGACGGAACATACAGTGAAGGACTTGGCTATTGGGATTATGCTACATTTTATCTTGGTTTACAGTCCTCCGCGTTGGAAAGTGCAGCAGGAAGCGACTATGGTCTTGCTGATTTTGAAGGACTTCGTAAATCTGTTGATTTTATCCGCTATATGAGTTCTAACACGTCTAAATCCTTTAGCTTCGGTGATGACAATGACAGCAAAGATACAGCCTTGCCGGTTCTTTTATGGTTAGGTGATTATTTTGATTCATACGATATATCGGCTATCCGTCTTAAAAAAATAAAAAACGCCGACTTTAATTATCTTGATTTGCTGTGGATTTATGAGGATAAGAATCCTGATTTAAGTGCAGTAAGTTCTACTGATTGGGGAGAGGTCGGCGCATCAAATGCCAGCATCAGAAATACATGGCACGAAAGCGGAATTGTTGCAGCACTTCATGTCGGTGAAAATAACTATAAGTATCATGGCCATTATGATTTAGGTACATTCTATCTCGAATCAAATGGTACAAGATTTTTCAACGATTTGGGAAATGAGAATTATGAGCTTGAAAATCGTAAATATTCCTATCGAATAAGAGCAGAAGGTCATAATACCCTTGTAATTAATCCATCCCAGGAGCTTGATCAGGCAGAAGGTGCAGAATGTCTTATCACCGATTTTGTGGCAGGCAATGAAGCCTATGCTATTACTGATTTAACTGCCGCCTATGAGCAGAGTGGAGCTGAAAGTGTTGTCCGTGGTCTTAAAATGATAAAGGATAAGGAATGTGTTATCATTCAGGATGAAATTTCTCTGGATACAGCAGGTGAAATTTACTGGTTTGCTCATACAAAGGGACAGATTGATGTTGCTGATGACGGCAGAAGTGCAATTGTTACAGTTGGCTCTGAAAGAATGTGGGTAGAAATTATCAGCGACGACGGGCAGTTTACTGTAATGAACGCAGAATTGCTCCCAACCTCTATAAGTGTACCAAATCAGAAGGATAACAGCGAATACCGTAAGCTCGCCGTTCATCTGACAAACACCAAGGATACAACAATTTCTATAGCTTGCATTCCATTAAAAGCAGGTGAAACTAAGCCTTCATGGCTTCCGAATGTGACAGCAATATCCGAATGGTCGTCTATGATGACAGAGGGCGATATAAATGGTGACGGTGTATTTAATATAGCTGATGCTGTAACGCTTCAGAAATGGCTGCATGCGAACAACATTGAAATCAAGAATTGGCATGCTGCTGATTTATGCAAGGATGATAGAATTGACGTATTTGATATGATTTTTATGAGAAAACTTCTTTTTGATAAAAATACACCGCCTCAATTATCTGAAATTGTAAAAATGTCAGACAGCGAAGCATTGGAAAGACTAAGCGGAATAACCTATAATGAAATAGTTGCAGTATGGGGAGAGCCGGTATGGAGCTTTTCAGGTCTGTTTGGCGGAGGCTGGCAGTATGACGGAAAAGAAGTTACTCTTGATTTCCGTAGCGAAGACATTTCCGAAAATGATATTTTCAAATGGCCTGTATACAGTGTTTATATAAGAGATATTCCTACAAAGTAAACGATACGAAATTTTCTTTTTTGTGATTGCATTTGTTGTAATAGGTTTATGCATTTATTTTTCAAGCATAAAGCAATTACGGAAGATTGAGAAAAACGATACCGCAATTGAAAGCACAAAAAGTCGGGTATAATTTAAAAACAAGTGATATAATGAAATTACAGTCAAGGAAAAGGAAGTGGACAGATGAACGGCTGGACAGAAGGTATACAGAACGCTATACAGTATATTGAAGCAAATCTTACTGAGGAGCTTAATATCAATGATATTGCTGAAAAGGCATATGTTTCAGCATTTTATTTTCAGAAAATTTTTGGTGTGCTGTGCGGTTTAACTGTTGGTGAATACATAAGACAACGGAGATTATCTCTTGCCGGAGAAGAGCTCACCGCAGAAGATGTAAGAGTTATTGATGTAGCAGTTAAATACGGGTATGACTCACAGGACAGCTTTTCCAGAGCATTTACAAAATTCCACGGAATAACTCCCTCGGCTGCAAAAGAAAAAGGTGCAAAACTCAAGACATTTGCACCAATACACATTAAGCTATCGTTGGAGGGCGGAAGTATGTTAGAGTACAGAATAGTAGAAAAAGCGGCATTTACAATTATGGGGAAGTCGAGAAGATTCGATACAGAAACTTCTTATGTGGAAATTCCTAAATACTGGCAGGAGCATTACGCGATGGGCGGCGGTGAAATGATAAAGGGAGTTTTCGGAGCTTGTGTTGACAGCGACGGGAAAAATTTTGATTATTTTATAGCAGACCTTTATTTTCCTTGCTTTGATATTCCTAAGGAATGTACAACACATACATTTCCTGCGGGAATATGGGTGGTATTTCCTTATTCAGGCGAATGTCCAAAATCCCTACAAGATGTAAATACAAAAATTTGGAGCGAATGGTTGCCGAATTGTAAGGAATATAAGCTTTCCGGAAATTATAGTATTGAATTCTACGAGAGTCCTGAAAATGGAGAAATCTGGGTGCCTGTGGAAAAAATATAAATATAGTAATACTAACAAAGACCGCTTGTTTTAACAGCGGTCTTCATCAAATTATATATTTTTGTATCAGAGTTTTTTGTTGCAATTTACAAGGAAATATGTTATGATTTAGGAAATGTAAAAGGCGGATAAATCATAGGCTGTATGAAAAGAGTCGGAAGAAAATGCGTGCAGATATGCTGTAGCATATGATTACTATAGACTAAAATCACAATTGGGTAGTAGAGTAGCGGTATATTATAATCCCGATAATCCGCAGCAGGCTACACTTTCTACAGGAAAAGGCTATAAAATCACAATGATTATTTTGTTTTCAAGTGGCGGATTTCTGTTGTTGGTTGGATTGCTTTTGCTTGTTTGCGGTTTCGTTTTATTTTAATTCGGTATTGCGGAGGCTGTATGAATAAACAAATTTGTTGGATGTATTTAAAAGCTTTTTTGAAAATTCTAATTACAAGTATATTGATAGTATTGTTTTATCCTGTATTAAGAGATGGAGAACCTGCTATGGCAATCACCATGTGCTGTACTATGGGAGTTGCGGCGCTGATTTATATAATCAGCGGTATTTTAACGATAAAAAATGGTGCAAAACAGGCGAAAAAATATATCAGAGAGTATCCGAATGGTGCTGAGGTGCTTAATGCAGAATATGATAATGCTGAGAAGTTCGGTGGTTTGAAAATCGGAGAGAAGCATATTTTTGTCAACTCGTCAAACGGATTTTATATTCTGCCACTCGAAAGAATACAAAAAGCCTATGTACTTCATCATGGCGAGAACAGAGCAAAATTAAGACCTGGATATTATTATTTATATATCTCCGTGATAATTTCTGACTTATCAAAAATTATTAAGGTATATTATATATCAAAGAAAGAAGCTAATGCCGCTTTGACACAGTTGCTTGCGAAATGTAATCTGCAAGAGAAGAACGAATAATTGTTCATGAATGGCTCTGGAAAGTCGCAAAAATACGTTTTTTATAAATATAACACCATTGATTTCCGAACATAAAGGATTCGGATTTCAATGGTGTTTTTATAACTGTTATTCCCCTTGAGGAACGGATTTATTTAAGCTTTTATTTCGATAATTCAGATTTGTACGAAGTGTATACCCTTGTGTTTCCCAAAAAGCATTTGCAATGTCATTATCTTTGAAAACAAGTCCGAATATTTTGGTAATGCCTTCTTTTTGTAATGCTTTTTCTGCCTGCTCAACAAGCATTGCAGCAATGCCTTGACGGCGATAGTCAGGATGAACGCACATATGATGCACAATTGCACGTCTTCCATCATGACCTGTAAGTATCACGCCAACAGTCTTATCAGAATCAGTTGTTTTTGCTAAAAAACAAGTTGTTGGATTTCGTTTCAAGTATCGTTCGATTCCATCACGACTGTCGTCTACAGGGTTCAAAGCTCTTCTTGATTGCTCTGTACTGTTCCATAATTCAAATATAGAATCATAATCATCAATTACAACTGTTCTGATT
>SVNL01000015.1 GCA_015066925.1 Ruminococcus sp. | reverse complement strand
GAAATTCCCGAAAATCTGCTGAGAGAGTACTTTAATTATCTGGAAATTGTTGAATAATAATAAGTAATTGGTTAGAAATGTGAATAAAAAAGGGTAATAATGACGATTTTAACCGTTTTGTAACTATTTGAAAATAAGTACTATTATTTTGTACAATGTCACGAAAAAACAGGTTTAAATTTGTTCACTACGACTAAAAAATATTAAGAAATGATACAAACCATTGACTTTAGTCGAAAAATATTATATGCTAATGATACTAAAGCAAGCGGTTTATATAACTGAAGTGTATCTTCTCTTTAATCCGCTTACGTTTATGATTACTGTGGCTTTTGCCATTGTAATAAATTATCATTTGTATTGCGGCTGTTTATAGTGGGATTGCTCGCAATCAATATGATACAGAGCTTTCGGCTTTGCGTTTATGTGCGGCTCAGGCTTATGTCCATAAGTACATTACGGTCTGCGGCTTGAATTCATATGTATCCGCATGCTGTATGCTCTAAATAAAATAAAAGGCTATATGCCGAAAATCCAATGCGTATTATATTAGAACGACTAATATAATATATATATTTAAGGAGGAAATTTCAAATGAACAAACTTAAAAGAACATTAGCTTTAGTTGCAACTCTTGCAATGGCTACAACTGCATTCGCTAGCTGCGAAAAGGATGACAAGAAGGATTCATCTGCAGCTTCATCATCAAGCGCTGCTGCATCATCAGATGCTGCTTCATCAGATGCTGGCTCATCATCAGACGCTGGTACACCAGATGGCGGTTCTACTACAGCTAAGAGCGAAGAAGTTGGTGCTATCGATTCAAGCCTCAAGACAGGCGGTGCTGAATTCACAGTAACTTCATGGAACTCTGACGACGCTGAAGCACTCGTAAAGATGTTCAACGAAAAGTCAGGCATGACAGCTAAGTTCGTTAACATGTCAACAGACGGTGGCGGAGCTGCTGAAAAGTACAACAACATGTTCCAGGCTGGCGAAGACCTCGACGTTTACTTCGTAGAAGCTGACTGGGCTCTCCAGTTCGTAAATGACGATACAAAGACAGTTGGTCTTGACAAGCTCGGTTTCTCAGATGCTAACTTTGCTGAAATGTACGAATACACAGATGAAATCGGTAAGGATTTCAACGGCGTTCGTAAGGGTGCTTCATGGCAGGCTGCAGCAGGTGGTTTCGCATACAGAACAGACCTTGCTGAAAAGTACCTCAACGTAAAGACACCTGAAGAAATGCAGGCTAAGATCGGCACATGGGCTGATTTCCAGACAGCTGCTAAGACAGTTGCTGACGCTTCAGGCGGTAAGACAGCTCTCGCTGATACACTCGGTGGTCTCTGGCAGGTATTTGCTGCTGGTAGAACAACTCCATGGATCAGCAACAACAAGCTCGCAATCGACGATTCATGTAAGGAATTCGCTGACCTTGCTAAGAACCTCTGGGATAACAAGGGCGTTATGCAGTGCGATCAGTGGGGTAAGGAATGGCTCCCAGCTGGTCAGTCAGACGCTACAATGGGTTACTTCGTTTCAACTTGGGGCTTCGGTGATGCAATCCTCACAGGTGCTGCAGGCGGTAAAGACGGCGCAACATACGGTAAGTGGAACGTTTGTGTAGGTCCACAGGAATACTTCTGGGGCGGTACATGGATGGTTGTTAACCCAGGTACAGATAACGCTGAAGAATGTCAGAAGTTCATCAAGACATTTACAGTTGACAACGCTACAATCAAGGAATACGCTCTTACAAAGCCAGAATACTGCAACAACAAGACTGTAATGGCTGATATTATTGCTACTGGTGAATACAAGGATACATACGTTCACGACAACCTCGGTGGTCAGAACTACTTCGAAGTTCTTGACGAATCTGTAAAGGGTATCGATCTTAAGGGTCTTATCACACCTTACGATGCTACAATCAAGGCTCAGTTCATCAAGGCTGTTAAGGAAGAATACATTGTTGGCGGCAAGTCATGGGATGACACAATGTCAACATTCAAGAAGGCTGTTAAGGCTGAAATCAGCACACTCGAAGTTGAATAATCAATAAATATATAAAAATTAATCTTTGAATTAATTACCTACGGAATGTTTTTACATTCCGTAGGTGTATATTTATATGTCTGAATCAGAGAGGGTGTGTTTTATGGCGTCAGCTGCACAGAAAAGAATTAAATCAATCAGCTATGCTAAATACGGATATTTGTTTATTTTGCCATTCTTTCTTGTATATGGCATTTTTCAGTTGTGGCCATTAATTAAAACCTTTATTCTCGCACTTTACGGTAATGGTAATAAGGTGATAGGTAAAGATTTGATGACAGGTCAGATGCTTTATAATGATATAAGTAATGAAGACTTTGTTGGTCTTGATAACTTTAAGGCATTGTTATTTGGCGGTAAAGGTGAATTTGATGATGCAACAGTTCACCATGAAGTATTTATTAATGCTTTTAAAAATACAATTATTTTGTGGGTAGGTAACTTTATTCCACAGATTATCCTTTCCTTATCACTTGCAGTTTGGTTTACAGATGCTAAGCTCAAGATTGCGGGTAAAGGATTTTTCAAGGTTGTAATGTATATGCCTAATATCATTACAGCTGCATCAGTATCAGTACTTTTCCTTTGTATTTTTGCAACTAATGGTCCTGTAAACCAGATTTTAGGTGAACTTGGTGTCGATACAATCAGATTTGTTGAAGGTACTAAGGCAAGACCTGTTGTTATGTTTATCCAGACATGGATGTGGTTTGGTAATACAATGATTATGCTTATGTCAGGTATTATGGGTATCAGCCCTTCACTCTTTGAGGCTGCTGATATCGACGGTGCAAGCAGTATGCAGACTTTCTGGAGAGTAACTCTCCCACTTTTAAGTCCGATTATGGTTTACACAGTTGTAACATCAATGATTGGTGGTTTACAGATGTTTGATATTCCTTACCTTTTCCATGATGGTACTATTGAAAATGATAAGATTGAAACAGTTGCTGTTTATATCTTAAAGAGATATAAAAACCAGAATGGTTATCAGTTCGGTTATGCAGGTGCTGCTTCTGTAATTCTCTTTATATTTACTGCTGCTCTCGGTTCAATTACATTTATTATGAACAGAGATAAGGATGAAGTGTTAAAGAGAAAACAGCGCAAGATGCTCATTAAGCAGGCTAAAGCTAAGAAAAATCAGTTTGGAGGTCTGGGTATATGAGTATGAAATCTACATATGGCGAACCAAAAGCAAATTATGGCTTGAAGATTGCTCTTAAATCATGGTCACTCTTCTTACTTATGGTCATTCTTACACTTATATGTTTGTTTCCAATTGTAATTCTTATTGTTAACGCTACAAGAGAATCTGTTGATATTCAGAACAGTATTACTCTTATTCCGGGCGATGCATTTGTAAAGAATTTCAAAACGCTTACACAGGACTCTAACTTTACGAGTTCAGTTAATATTGCATATGGTTATTTAAACAGTGCTATCATCACAGTATCAGCATGTGCTTTGACAGTTTTCTTCTCAGCACTTACTGCATATGGAATTCAGGTATATGAATTCAAAATGAAAGAGATTTCATATACAATTATTCTTCTTGTAATGATGGTTCCTGTACAGGTTACAGGTGCGGGCTTCCTTAGCTTTATGATTGACTTGAACTTACATAATACTAAGTGGCCACTTATCATTCCTGCAATTGCTGCTCCTGCTATTGTATTCTTTATGCGTTCATATATGAAATCATCATTTCCATTGGAAATTGTTGAAGCTGCAAGAATTGATGGTTCAAGCGAGTTCAGCACATTCCTTAAAATTGCTATTCCAATGATGAAGCCGGCTATTGCTGTTCAGGCAATCTTCGCATTCATTGCTAACTGGAATAACCTCTATACTCCACAGATGATACTTCTTTCAGTAGGTGTTGAGAAGAAGACTCTTCCAATGATGCTTGCTTCTCTCATGGCTAACGATAAGATTGACTACGGTGTAGTTTATGTTACAATTGCACTTTCAGTTGTTCCACTTATTGTTGCTTATGTTTTCCTTTCAAAGTTTATCATTGCGGGTGTTGCACTCGGTGGTGTAAAGGAATAATAACGAAAATAAAAAGTCAAGTGATTTCTCACTTGACTTTTTTTGTATATATTGATAAGTATTAAATAAATACAAATGCGTTTTTTCCATTACGTTTTGCAGTATAAAGTGCAGAGTCTGATTTTGCGTAAAGCTCATCGAGTTGAGTTCCATCCTTAGGATAAAGACTTATACCAATGCTTCCGCCTAATTTTACCTGAGGGAACTCTGCGGCTGTTTCCTGAATAATTTCGAGAATATCTTCAGCTTTTCTTTTTATCTGGTCAAGCTCTGTAACATTGCGCATAAGTGCGAAAAACTCATCACCGCCAATTCTTCCGACGATATCGCTTTCACGGAAATGATTTTTAAGCTCTTTTGCAAATTCAATAAGAAATTTATCGCCTGCCTGATGTCCAAGAGTATCATTAAGGCTCTTGAAGTTGTCGATATCAAGCATAAACAAAGCGTGTTGTCTGTCATTTTCATTTGTAAGAATAGATTTTATATATTCCATTGATGTTTCATGGTTGAGCAGCATTGTCATTGAGTCAAGCTTTGCAGCCTCAGCAAGCTTCAGCTGTTCAAGTTTAATCTCATTAATATCCTTAGCTGAAAGTACAACACATAAATGACCTGTATCAACATCAGTCAAGAAATTAACTTCGTTGCGTATCCAACGGGTAGAAGTATCTGAAAGCTTTCTTTCGTATTTAAATGTCAGAGTTCTTCTGCCGCTTGAATAAATATCGTGTAAATTCTCAGCTGTAAAATGATTGTAGAATTCAGCAGCCTTGCATTTCTGATCAATAATTGATGAAATGGCATAATCGCACATTTCCTCTATGGTATTACATTCCTGTAAAGTACATGAGGAAATTTTCTGACGTCGCTGAGAAATAATTCTCCAGCTGTCAATGTCGATATAACAAACCGCGTAGGTATCCTTTGGCAGTTCAAAGAGATAGTTAAATTCCTGCTGATAACGCTTACGAGCAATATACTCGTGGGTTATATCTTTTGTTATACCCAAAATTCCTATAGCTTTACCTGCATCATTTCTTAAAATAAATTTTGAAGTTGAGCCATATCTTGCGTTTCCGTTGTCATCAGTAATAGGCTCGACATAATCTGTGAGGTCACGATCAATTGAGAGCAATTTATGGTCGTCAGCAATATAACGTTTTGCGAGTGATTCATCTTCAAATATTTCCAAATCGGTATGTCCGACAATTTCGGAAAGAGATGATTTACCTGTCATTTTAATAAAAGGCATAGAGGCTGTTTGATAGACAAGATTTATATCTTTCACGAAAACTAAATCTGTTGAATTTTCTAAAATAACATCAAATGCAGATTTTATAAGTTCATTATCCATATGTTATCTCCAGTCAGAAATTTGCTTATATATCGTTAATATCTATTAGCAATTAGTAACTATAAATAATTATATCACAAATTATCAAATAAATCAATACAAATAATATAAAAAAATAATATTTATTTATTCTATTACAAGTAAAATCAGACAAAAGAAAAGGCTGCATAATTTTTATGCAGCCTTTTATGAATCATTTATTTTTTCAAAAATTCTTCAAATGTAAGCTTACCGCCGATTGATGTATGTGCATAATATGCAAGTATTAAAGAAGCGTCAGTTGCGTTAATTCTATCAACATTATTTACATCTGCATTTTTAAGCTGTATATCAGAGAAAAGCTTATTAACTTCTTCTTCACGTCCTGTTGAACGCATAGCATAAATAGAAAGGGCTAATGAAGCGTCTAAAGCATTTATGTCATCGTCCAGATTAACATTACCTAATGTTAAGGTTGGGGTAGAAGGTAAAGTAGTTGTAATTGGTGCTGTAGTGGTCATTGCAGGAGTTGTTGTAGCCATAGTAGTTGTGGTAATAGGCTTCGGTGTAGTAGTAATAGGCTTTGGTGTTGTAGTTGTGGTAATAGGCTTCGGTGTAGTAGTAATAGGCTTAGATGTAGTGGTTGTAGTAGTAACAGGCTTTGTTGTAGTAGTTGTGGTTGTTGTAGTAACAGGCTTTGGTGTTGTAGTGGTAGTTGTTGTTGTATTAATAGCTGTGGTTGTATGCATAATCATAGTAGTAGTTATAGGAGTAGTTGTAGCAGCAATTTTTCCTGTTACATTGATATATCCGTTCTCAATACCCTTAGTAAATACGTAAGCTTCCATAAGCTCATCTCTGGATAGATTATCAATTCTGTTTGTAAAAAGGTCAGTAGCAATAATATCATCAAGAATTGTATATTCATATTTGATTTCTATTGGGAAGGAATCGCCGGGATTGATATTATTTGGAAGAGTAAAATAAAAAGTAACAATATCCCCATCACGTCCAAGATTTGCTTCTCCGCTACAAGTAAAGAAAATACCATTATCGGTTGAATCAGCAACGCTAAATGGAATATCTTCAGCAGCAGCTCCGATACTATAATTAATCGTACCATTAGTTTTCGTTTCAAGAATCAGACGCTCGTCGTAATAAATATGTACACCCATACAGTTCCATGCCTTATCCGCACCTTTAACAGATAAAGTAACAGGAACTTGTTGTCCGGCGTTTGTATAGTCAACCTCTGTTTTAGATAAAGAAAGAACAGGTTTAACAGTAGAAGTATTTATTTCTTCAGCAGTATAGATGTTATTGCTGTTGGAAATATAAGAGCCGTTTTCCTGAGGACCGTAAATATTTTTATCAACCGCATTAGCCGTTAAAGGACAGGCAAGAAGACAAGCGGTAATGATAGAAATAGATTTTTTGAACAATTTGCACATGAATTAATCACCTCTATGTTTAATATGATATTATAATTATACATAAGTATAATAAAAAAGTCAAGTAATATAAATGGTAAAAAAAGTAATTTTATTATGTTATTGTTAAAAAAATGCATAATAAAAAACAGGAACATTCAAAAGAATGTTCCTGAATTTTAAAAGCATAAATTAAGCTCTCTCAACCTTACCTGAACGCAAACATCTTGAGCAAGCGTAAATATGACAAGGAGTACCCTTAACGATAGCCTTAACACGCTTTACATTAGGCTTCCATGTTCTGTTAGTACGTCTGTGTGAGTGAGATACTTTAATACCAAAAGTAACGCCCTTTCCGCAGATTTCACATTTTGCCATGTAGGTTGCACCTCCTTTAAAATTCGCTGAAAAAAATACAACATAATTATTTTATCACAAACTTAAAAAAAAAGCAAGTGTTTTTTGAAAAAAAAGAAAAAATAATTTGAAAAAATAAAAATACAGGCTTTCTCTTGCAAAACATATAAAAATATGATACAATTAATGTGTATATTTTTTCGTTGGGGTAATTATAAGTATATTGAAAGGAATGGTTTAATATGGATAATTATTTGATACAAATGTTTGCAAGAGTCCTTATGATTTTGCTTATTCTGCCTCTTCATGAGCTAGCTCACGGTTTTATTGCTCATAAAATGGGTGATGATACTGCTGAACTGAGTGGAAGAATTACTCTGAATCCATTAGCACATATTGATATATTCGGTTCGCTTCTGCTTGTGCTTACAGGCTTTGGCTGGGCTAAACCTGTACCTGTTAATCCGACAAGAATGAAAAGTCCAAGAAAGGGTATGGCTCTTACAGCACTTGCAGGTCCTGTTTCAAACCTGATTGCAGCATTTCTTATCCGACTTATATACGATGTCGCATTATGCTTTAAAAGCGTATGTTATTCCGACAATCTAACTGTAAAAACAGTATTAATGCTTCTTGTATTTATGTATCAGATTAATATACATCTTGCAGTATTTAATCTTATACCTGTTCCGCCACTTGACGGATATAATATTATGAGCTATTTTACATCATATAAGGTTGATAAGTGGTTCAGAGAAAACGGACATATTATCTCAACAGTGTTTTTTATATTTATTATTTTTATGAACAGAATTCCTACAGCATATAATCCTATTTTTATAGTATCAAATTTAATTTCAAAAGCAATAGGATTTTGTGTAGACTGGATACCCTACCTAATCGGCGGATACGGAGTGATTTGACGTGAATACGATATCTTTTAAGCTTGATGTCTTTGAAGGACCTCTTGATCTTATGCTCAGTCTTATTTCAAAGCACAAGCTCAATATATATGATATTGAAATTTCAAAGCTTCTTGAGCAGTATCTTTTGTATATTGAAGCCTGTCACGAACAAAATCTTGAGCTTGCAGGCGAGTTTCTTGAAATGGCAGCACGTCTTATCTACATCAAAACAGCTTCACTTCTTCCACAGCCTGAAGAAGCAGAAAAAATGAAAAAAGAACTTGAAGGAACGCTCATAGAGTATTCTCTCTGTAAGGTTGCGGCTCGGTATCTCAATGATAGATTTGTCGGAAGCGAAATATTTGTCCGTCAGCCTATGAAAATAAAAAGTGACGCCGTATATAACCTTGTTCACGACGCTGAACGTCTTGTTACAGCGTATTCCGGAATTACCGTTAAAAACGTAAAGGAAGAACAAAAAACACATATAGAAACAAAAATCAATTCGGTTGTAAAGAGGAAAATAATTTCTGTAATGTCAAAGGTTGTCCATATTTTAAGACAGCTGTATTCTTCAGGTGAAGCGTGTATAGATTCGCTTTATGAAGGAGTTACAAACCGTTCAGAGCGTGTCGCTACATTTCTCGCTGTTTTAGAGCTTACACGTTCGGGAAGAATTACAATAAGCGACGATAATACGTTAATACAGTTTAAAGGCAGAAAGTAAAAAAGGAGTGTTATGAGATTTGGAAATAAATGATAAGCTTGCAGTCCTTGAAGCAATACTTTTTGCGTGCGGAGAGCCTGTAGAAATATATCGTCTTTCACAGGCAAGCGGAGTAGATACGGCAACCATTCCGTCAATGATAAAGCTTCTTAATGACCGCTATGACGAGCAGAAAAGTGCTCTTAAAATAATGCGTCTTGAGGGCAGTTTTCAGATGTGTACAAGAGCTGAATATGCTTTATGCATAAAAAAAGCACTCGATACAAAAAAATCAACACCACTTTCAAATGCAGGTATGGAGGCTCTGACGATTATCGCCTACAATCAGCCTGTTTCAAAGGGATTTGTTGAAAATGTAAGAGGAGTTGACAGTTCTTCGGTTATAAATAATCTGGTAGAAAAGGGACTTGTAGAAGAAGCAGGAAGACTTGATGTTCCGGGAAAACCGATAGTGTATAAAACAACACCTGTTTTTCTCAGAAGCTTCGGACTTTCGTCGCTTGCAGATTTGCCTCCGTTGCCTGATAAAAGTGATACTCCGTCATTTTTCGATTTGCCTTCCGATGACGATAATGAGAACGAGGATAAGGATTGATAATAGAGGATTAAATATTCGTTTATTGATTATGATTATAAAGTGAGGTGAGAAGCTTTGAAAATTTTTCTGATAATTCTTGCAGTAATTTTCGGACTGATTGCACTTGTTTTGATAATTCCCGTAACAGCAAGATTTACTTATAAGAATGGGAAGATGTATTATGTTGTAAAGTATGCGTTTTATTCGATAATAGGTTCAGATTTAAAACGGAAACCGAAAAAAGAGAAAGAAAAAAAGAAGAAAAAACCTGAGAAAATTAAGAAGAACAAAAAACAATCTGAGAAAAAGAAATCAGAACAAGAAAATAAATCAGACAAGCCTTACAGTACTCCTGTTGAAAACGAGAAGAATAAAACGAAAATAGATAATAAGGCTTCTTACGATAAAACAGAGGAAGAGGATACATTCGAAAAAGAAATTGAGGATGAAAAAAGCTCCGATAAAGAAAAAAGTAAAAAAACACTGTCAGAAAAAATAGATTTTTTTCTGGATATATGGAATGCTGCAAAGAAACCTGTGAGGAAAATTTTCAAGGGCTTCCGATTTACTAAAGTATACCTCGATATAAAGGTTTCTGACGAGGACGCTTACGACTGTGCATTGAAATACGGAAGAATGTGTTTTGCGGTTTATAACGGACTTGAGCTTGCAAATGAAATATTTACAGTAAAACCTGAGCATATTAAAGTATACTGTGTTTTCGGTGAGGAAAAAAGTGAGTATGATATTTCGTTTACAGCAAAATTCAGACTTGGAACAGCTGTTGGTGCAGGAATTATGTTCCTGCTAACATATTATTTTAAAATTTACAGAATAAAGAAAAAGAAAATGAAAATGAAAAGGAAAAAAATAAAAACGTCTGTCAGAAAAACTGCATAGACGAAGGAGGTATATTATTATGAGTACAAACAGCAATCGTCCTATCAATGAGCTTATGGGCATAACAATGGAGAAAATCAAAGAAATGGTTGATATAAACTCCATAATCGGCGACCCTATTACACTTGATGACGGAACAACAATTATACCGATTTCAAAGGTGTCATACGGATTTGCATCAGGCGGTTCAGATTTACCGAATAAAAGTGAAAAGTCATTATTCGGAGGCGGTGCAGGTGCAGGTGTTTCAATCAAGCCGGAGGGCTTCCTTGTAATTTCAAACGGAAATGCAAAAATGGTTCCTGTATCAGGCGCAAGCGACCCTGTAAGCTCAGCAATTAACGCAATTCCTGATGTATTCACTAAAGTTTCAACTATGATTAAAAAGAAAAAGGGAACCGGTACAGAGGAAGATATCCCTGAAATTGAAGAGGAGTAATATAATCTGAAAATACGGCATATTATTAGCTGAGAGGTGCCGTAAATGAATAAGATAATTGCTTTTATACTGACTTTTGCAATATGTATGCCGTGTGTGGATTTTTCTGCATCGGCTGAGGAGAAACCGACTGTTTCGGCAGTCGGAGCCGTACTTATTTCCGCAGATACGGGTGAGATAATCTATTCCGTAAATTGCGATACAAAGCTGCCTATGGCGAGTACAACGAAAATCATGTCTGCATTACTGCTTCTTGAGAGTGGTAATCTTGATGAGGAATTTGTCGTTGACAGCGATGCTATAAAGGTCGAAGGTTCGTCAATGGGGCTTGTTGAGGGGGATATCGTTACAAAATACGCTCTTTGCTGCGGAATGCTTCTGCCATCAGGAAATGACGCCGCAAACGCTGCTGCTGTATGTGTTGCGGGAAGTATTGAAGAATTTGCTGTGCTTATGAATGAAAAAGCAAAGCAGATTGGTATGTCGCATAGCTATTTTGTCACGCCTTCCGGGCTTGATGAAAAGGGACATGGAGCCTCAGCCTACGATATGGCTCTTTTAGCAAGAGAAGCTTTGAAAAATGAAACGTTCAGAGAAATATGCTCAAAGCAGAGTATACAGCTTCGTTTCGGAAATCCGCCGTATGACAGATGGCTTAAAAATACAAATAAGCTTCTTTCTATGTATGACGGGGTTTACGGTGTTAAAACAGGATTTACCGATGATGCGGGAAGATGTTTGGTGTCAGCCTGTGAGCGTGACGGAAAAAGATTAATCTGCGTTACGCTTAATGATAAAAATGACTGGCAGGATCATATTTCTATGTATGAATACGGTTTTTCAAAAGTTAAACCGATAAGCATTGAAATTCCGAGCGATATTTCTGCCGACGTTGCAGGCGGAATAAAACAAAAGGTTTTGCTTTCAGCAGGAGAAGTACCAAAAATATGTACTGCTCTTGAAAGTGACGGCAATTTTACATATGAGGTTAAAGCTTCGCCGTTTCTTTATGCACCTTTTGATGAAAATCAGCAGGCAGGTATGCTATGTGTAAAGCTTTGCGGCAGAGAAATATGCGAAATACCGCTTTTTACCGCAGAAAGCTGTGAAGTCAAGAAATTGCAGAAAAAAGAAAAAAATTTACTTGAAAAATTTAAAAGTAAAATTGTGAAAATATTAAAACAGGAGAAGTAAAGTGGAAAAAACCAGAATTCAGAAAATAATTGCCGATGCAGGCTATTGTTCAAGGCGTAAAGCAGAAGAGCTTATATCATCAGGCAGAGTAAAGCTTAATGGACGTCCCGTTAGTCTTGGTGATAAGGCAGGCTTTAAGGATCTTATTACAATAGACGGAGAAAAGCTCTATGTTCCGAAAAAAAAGAATAAAATCTATATTATGATGAACAAGCCGAGAGGCTATGTTACAACAATGTCCGATGAACTCGACAGAAAATGCGTAACTGATTTGCTTGAGGAGCTTGACGAACGAGTTTATCCTGTCGGACGTCTTGACAGAAATTCAGAAGGACTTCTTCTTTTCACAAACGACGGCGAATTTGCAAACAGCATAATGCATCCAAGCCGTCATATAGCTAAAACATATCGTGTAACAGTACGTCCCGATATAAACGACGAACAGCTTGTAAAGCTATCAGACGGCGTTGAAATTGACGGAAAAAAGACAATGCCTGCAACAGTCGTGGTTAAAACCAAGGAGCAGGGAAGAGTTGTAATGCTGATTACAATCAAAGAGGGCAGAAACAGACAAATCAGAAAAATGTGTGAGGCTGTCGGACTTGAAGTAGCACGTCTAAGACGTGTGAGTATAGGCCCTCTGAAGCTTGGAATGCTAAAACCGGGTACATGGCGTGAGCTTACAGCCGAAGAATTAAGAGCAATCCGTAACGCAATCGGTAAGGAGAACTGATATGCTCGAAATTCAGGAAACATTTGAACTTGATAAATATAAAGAGGTAGTCGCTGCTGCAAACGGAAAAAAACTTCATATAACAGAGGCACTGGATAAAGGAAACGTAATAGGCTATATTGCATATGCATATGAAGCAGACCGTGTAGTTGTCTGTGATTTTGAAGATAACGGCGATTTGTATCTTTGTGACGGAATGGTTCGCTCCGTTCTTTTCAAGGGCTGCCTGAAAGGGCTTGACGAGGCTTTTTTTGATATAAATAATGAGGAAAAGCTAAAACGTCTGAAATCTCTCTTGTTCGTTAAAAGTGACAGTAAAACTCTTGAAAATATGAATGAATTTATGGATAAGTGCAAAAAGTGCAAAGGAATTCAATAGACACTTGAAAAATTTCCGAAAAAATAGTATTATTAAATAGTATATTGACTAGTTAGGAAGGAACGATAGTATGCAAATTGAGAAAAATATGAACAGTCAGGCTCGTATCAGACTTTCTTATTTGTTTGATGAGGGGAAATATACCGAAATCAATTCTTATGTTAAAGAAAATGACGGTCTGACAGGTGTCGTTACAGCTTACGGATATGTTAACGGTAATGCTGTATACGCTTTTTCACAGGACAAGTCTGTGAATGACGGTGCAGTTGGTGCTGCACAGGCAGCTAAAATTGCAAAGCTGTATGCACTTGCAGCAAAAACAGGTGCTCCCGTTGTCGCTATTCACGATTCAAACGGTGCTTTCGTAAATGGTACGGTTGATTCACTTTCTGCTTACGGCGAAATGATTAATGCATCAGCGGTTGTTTCGGGTGTTGTACCGCAGATTTCTATAATTGCCGGAACTTGTGCGGGAAGTGCGGCAATGTTTGCTTGCTCTTCTGATTTTATTATTATGACAAAGGACGCTGAATTCTTCCTCACACCTGTTTTCAATAGCGAAAATGCAGGTTCAGCTTCCGAAGCAGCATCAATGGGTATAGCTGCTGCTGTCTGTGATGACGATAAGGCTGCTGTTGATAAGGCAAGAGAGCTTATCAATCTTATGCCTGTAAATAACCTCTCACCTGCACCTATGTTTGAATATTCAGAACCTCAGTCAGCTGTTTCATCAGACCTTAATGGACTTGTTGAAGCTGTTGCTGATGCAGATAGTGTTGTTGAGCTTTATGCTGATTTCGGTAAGGCTTCATATACAGCTCTTGCTACAATAGGCGGTTCAACAGTAGGTATTGCCGCTACAAATAAAACATCGGACAAGCTTACTGATGACGATTGCTCAAAGCTTGCACGTTTCGTAAGAACTTGTGACGCTTTTGCTGTTCCTGTTGTAACATTCGTGGATACAGAGGGCTTTGAAGCTTCAAGTGCTGTTGCAGGCGTTAAATCAATGACTCAGCTTGCAAGCTGTTATGCAGAAGCTACAACAGTTAAAATTTCAGTAATTACAGGTAAGGCAGTAGGTCCTGCATTTATTGCTCTTGCCGGTAAGAATATAAGCTCAGACTTTACATATGTATGGGAAACAGCTTCTGTTTCACCTCTCTCTCCGTTATCAGCCGTTGAATTCCTCTGGCACGATAAGCTTAAAGGTGCTGCAAATGCAGACGCTAAGAGAAATGAGCTTGCTCAGGAATACGTTTCAACACTTGCTTCAGCAGAATCCGCTGCTGCAAACGGTGCTGTTGACGAAATTATTTCTGCAGTTTCTACAAGAGAAGTTGTAGTATCAGCTCTTGAAATTCTCGCAGGTAAGAGAGTGACAAAGCTTCCTAAGAAGCACAATAATATTCCTTTCTAAGATAAAAAATAAAAATTGAATGGTGGTAAATATAATGAAAAGATTTAATGTTACTGTTAATGGTAAGGCATACGATGTAGCCGTTGAAGAAATTACAGACGGAAGTGCTCCTGTTGTATCAGCCGCAGCTCCTGCTGCACCTGCACCCGCACCTGCCGCAGCACCTGCACCTGCAGCTGCTCCTGCTGCATCAGCCGGCGCAGGCGAAACTGTTACTGCTCCAATGCCCGGTACAATCCTTGACGTTAAGGTTAATGTAGGCGATACAGTTACTAAGGGTCAGGTAATTATGATTCTTGAAGCTATGAAAATGGAAAATGATATTGTTGCACCTTGCGACGGTAAAATCACAAGTGTTCTTGTTAAGAAGAGTGATACTGTAAATTCAGGCGATACTCTTGCAACTGTTCAGTAAAATTAGTCAGAAAGGATATTTCGCTATTTGCGGATAAATGGTCGTTGTTATGGCAAAGGTAAAAATTACAGAAACTGTCCTGCGTGACGCACATCAGTCACTTATTGCAACAAGAATGACTATGGACGAAATGCGTCCGATACTTCCACTTATGGACAAGGTTGGCTATCACTCAGTAGAATGCTGGGGCGGTGCAACATTTGACTCATGTTTAAGATTTTTGAACGAAGATCCATGGGAAAGACTTCGTGTTATAAGAAAAGAAATGCCTAATACCAAGCTTCAGATGCTCTTCAGAGGTCAGAATATGCTCGGTTACCGTCATTACGCAGATGATGTTCTTGAATATTTTGTTCAGAAATCAGTTGCAAACGGTATTGACATTATCAGAATTTTCGACGCATTAAATGACATAAGAAATCTCGAAACAGCTGTTAAGGCTGCTAAAAAAGAGGGCGCACATACACAGATTGCTATTTCATATACTCTCGGTGATGTTTTCACAACAGATTATTATGTAGATTATGCAAAGAAAATTCAGGATGCAGGTGCTGATTCAATCTGTATCAAGGATATGGCTGCACTTCTTACTCCATACGAAACAGAAAAGCTTGTAAAAGCTTTGAAATCAGCTGTAAATATTCCAATTCAGCTTCATACACACTATACATCAGGTCTTGCTTCAATGTGCCTTATGAAAGGTATCGAGGCAGGTGTTGATGTTATTGATACAGCTATGTCACCACTTGCTCTCGGAACATCACATGCTCCAACAGAGTCAATGGTTGCAGCTCTTCAGGGTACTGAATACGATACAGGTTTAGACCTCGTTCAGCTTACTGAAATCAGAGATTACTTTATGAATCTTCGTAAGAAATATATCGACAGCGGACTTCTTGATCCAAAGATGCTTGCAGTAGACGCAAATGCACTTATCTATCAGGTTCCCGGCGGAATGCTTTCTAACCTGCTTTCACAGCTTAAACAGGCAGGTAAGGAGGACCAGCTTGAAGAGGTTCTCAAGGAAGTTCCAAGAGTAAGAAAAGACGCAGGTTATCCTCCGCTTGTTACTCCTTCATCCCAGATTGTTGGTACACAGGCTGTATTCAATGTAATTATGGGTGAACGTTACAAGACTGTAACTAAGGAATTCAAGGGTGTTGTAAGAGGCGAATACGGACAGACTCCTGTACCGATTGACCCTGAATTCAGAAAGAAAATCATCGGTGATGAAACACCAATCAATTGCCGTCCGGCAGATAATATCGCTCCGGAGCTTGATAAGCTTCGTGAAGAGTGTGCTGAATGGATTGAGCAGGAAGAGGACGTTCTCAGCTATGCTCAGTTTGGACAGGTTGCCGTTAAGTTCTTCGAGAACAGACGTAATGCAAAATATAATCTCGACGGCAAACACGGTGACGCTTCAAAGGGCGTACATCCCGTATAAAAAATAATTAATCGGGCGAATAAATCTCGCCCGATATTCATATACCAGCGGTTATTTAATTAAAAATCTGAAAGGAGAAATATATAATGCCGATAAGAATATCATCAGAGCTTCCCGCTTTTAAAACTTTAATGAAGGAGAATATCTTTGTAATGGCTGATGACAGAGCTGACCATCAGGATATTCGTACGCTGAAGGTGGTTATATTAAATATAATGCCGAAGAAAATTGAAACGGAAAGTCAGCTTTTAAGGCTTTTGAGTAATACTCCTCTTCAGGTGGATATCGACCTGCTTCATGTTGCGTCGCACGTTTCAAAAAATACCTCGCTTAATCATCTTTCAGCGTTTTACAAGACATTTGAAGAAATCAAGGATTCACGCTATGATGGAATGATTATTACAGGTGCACCTGTTGAGCTTCTTGACTACGAACAGGTTGACTACTGGGACGAAATATGTGCCATAATGGACTGGTCTACAACACACGTTTTTTCAACGCTTCATATATGCTGGGCGGCACAGGCAGGGCTGTATCATCATTTCGGAATACCGAAATATCCTCTTGAAAGAAAAATGTTCGGAATTTTTCCTCATAAAGCAGAGAGAGAAAACTGTCAGCTTTTACGAGGCTTTGATGATGTATTTCTTGTTCCTCATTCAAGGAATACCGAAATACGCAGAGAGGATATCGAAAAGAATAATCAGCTTGAAATTCTGACTTCGTCTGAGTATTCAGGAATTCATATTGTTGCGAATAAAAATGGCAGACAATATTTTATAACAGGACATTCAGAGTATGACCGTGATACAATTGCGAATGAATATTTCAGAGATAAGGATAAAGGAATAGATATACAAATTCCGTATAATTATTTCCCTGACGATGATGTTACAAAGAGTCCTGAATTTTCATGGAGATGTACCGCAAATTTAATGTTTTCAAACTGGCTGAATTATTGTGTGTATCAGCTTACTCCATATAATCTGGAAGAGCTTGATATCCGAAACTGGGAATGGCAGGCAGGTATATAAAAATTAAGAGCAGTATCGCATAAAATTGCGGTACTGCTCTTTCTGTAATAATCAAGAATTATATTAACCGAAGTATCTCTTGAGGAGTCCCTCAAATGCCTTGCCGTGTCTTGCTTCATCCTTAGCCATTTCATGGACAGTATCGTGGATTGCATCGAGATTAAGCTCTTTAGCTCTCTTAGCGAGGTCAAGCTTACCCTGAGTAGCGCCGTGCTCAGCAGCAACTCTCTTTTCGAGGTTTTCCTTAGTAGAAGAAGATACAACATCACCAAGAAGCTCTGCAAATTTAGCAGCGTGTTCAGCTTCTTCGTAAGCAGCCTTTTCCCAGTAAAGACCGATTTCAGGATAGCCCTCTCTATGAGCTACTCTTGCCATAGCGAGATACATACCAACTTCAGTACATTCACCGGCAAAATTAGCCTGTAAGCCATCAATAATTTCCTTATCTGTAACAGCCTTAGCAACGCCTACTTCGTGTTCGCAAGCGAAAACGAGCTTTTCGTCAGCAGCTTTTTCGATGAATTTTGAACCTGGAACTCCACACTGAGGACATTTTTCAGGAGCTTCATTTCCTTCGTGAACGTAACCGCAAATTGGACAAACATATTTTTTCATAAAATTTCCTCCATTAAGATAATATATATATATATTTGCAGAATATTATTTAACTGAGTGAGTGCTTTACTCTCTCATTAACCTCTGCTTTTTTAGCATTGTTGAATCTGTCGGTGGTACCGACGAGATAGCCTGTAATACGTCGGATTCTTTCGAATTTTACAGGAGAAAAATAGAATTTAAGGTCAACAAAATCGTTATCTAGATTAATATCCACACCCATAATATGACGATTAGGATATTTTCGCTTACCGTATTTGATATAAGCATTAATTTCGTCCTGTTGAATAGTACCGCCGCTAACATTTACTTTCATATAAAGACCACCTTTCAGCAGTTTAAGTAAAAACTTTGGAATAAAAGCTTGACTTTTATCTGAATATATTGTATCATAAAAAAAAATATATTTCTGTTGCAAAAGCAACAAAGGGTGAATTTATGAAACTTAATGAAAATATTTTATTCAGTGGAATTAATGAAAGTGATTGTCGTCGCATGATAGAGTGTTTCAATGCAAAAATAGTTGAATTTAAAGCAGGGGATGTAGCATTCAGTTATATGCGTCATAGCGGAAAGACGGGAATCATACTCAGTGGAAGAGCAATATGCGTTAAATATGATATAAACGGAAACAGAACGATACTTGAACAGCTGGAAAAGAATGATATAACAGGAGATATATTTAACTTTTCGAGAATCGGTTCATCAGGTATAGAGGTTATATGTGAAACCTCAGTAACAATAATGATGATAAATAATACCGAGTTTACAAAAAGGTGTTCAAATGCGTGTGAATGTCATACAAAGCTTGTAGAGAATATGCTTTCATTGATGTCTGAAAAAGCGACAGCACTCAGTGAAAGAGTTGATGTATTAAGTCAGCGGACAATCGAAGATAAGCTGGTAACGTATCTACAGATATTGCAGGACAGGGAATCAAATTCATCAGAAGCTACTATTCCGTTTTCGATAACGGCATTGTCTGATTATCTTTGCGTAAACAGGAGTGCACTGCAAAGAGAAATAACACGTCTTACAAGGGACGGAGTACTCAAGATGAATAAAAGAAAATTCAAACTGAATATAAATAAATAATGGGTGGAGAAAAACTCCACCCATTAAAATTAATTATCTTAAAGCTATAATTAGTTAAGTTCAGCGAAATACTTGATTGTTCTAACCATCTGGCTTGTGTATGAATTTTCGTTATCATACCATGAAACAACCTGAACTTCGTAAAGACCGTTGCCAAGATCGCAAACCATTGTCTGAGTAGCATCAAAGAGTGAACCGAACTTCATACCGATAACGTCTGAAGAAACGATTTCGTCTGTGTTGTAGCCGAATGATTCAGAAGCAGCAGCCTTCATAGCAGCGTTGATGCCATCCTTAGTAACGTTTTCACCCTTAACAACAGCTGTAAGGATAGTTGTTGAACCTGTTGGAACAGGAACTCTCTGAGCAGAACCGATGAGCTTGCCGTTGAGTTCTGGAATAACAAGACCGATAGCCTTAGCAGCACCTGTTGAGTTAGGAACGATGTTAGCAGCACCTGCTCTAGCTCTTCTGAGGTCGCCCTTTCTGTGAGGACCGTCGAGGATCATCTGGTCGCCTGTATAAGCGTGGATAGTGCTCATGATACCACTCTGGATAGGAGCATAATCGTTAAGAGCCTTAGCCATAGGAGCGAGGCAGTTTGTTGTACATGAAGCAGCTGAGATGATAGTATCATCAGCAGTAAGAGTATTTTCGTTTACAGAGAAAACGATAGTCTTGAGGTCGTTGCCTGCAGGAGCAGAAATAACAACCTTCTTAGCACCTGCATCGATATGAGCCTGTGACTTTTCTTTTGAGCAGTAGAAACCTGTACATTCAAGAACAACGTCAACGCCGAGTTCACCCCAAGGGCAGTTTACAGCCTCTTTCTCAGCATAGATCTTGAGAGTCTTGCCGTCTACAGTAATTGTACCAGCTTCATCATCAGCAGAAACAGTGTGAAGATTTTCACCGAGCTTACCGCAGTAACCACCCTGAGCTGTATCATACTTGAGAAGCTGAGCGAGCATTGAAGGCTTAGTAAGATCGTTGATAGCAACTACCTCATAACCTTCTGCACCAAACATCTGTCTGAAAGCAAGACGACCGATACGGCCGAAACCATTAATAGCAACTTTTACTGACATTGGATATAACCTCCTAAAAATATTTATGAATTTATTATACACTTATTTTGTTAATTTTTCAAGGGGTTTGATAAAAAAATAACGAATTTTTAAATAAACGGTTATTTTGCATAGTAATGTTGAGGAAATATATATATATCCACCAAATTTTTTTAAGATATAATAAAATTATTTCAATTCCATTGATTTTGTAGTATAATAATTAAAAGAGTTTTGCTTATAATATACTGAAATTTCGTGAAAAGGGGGAGTGAATGGTGAATGAATTTGATAAGTTTAAAAGGATTATGTATAGCGACAATCGGCCTGTAATAATATATGGAATAAACGAAAAATTTCCATGTTGGATAAACAGTGCGGCAGAAAATATGCATTTGAATAATATCTGTTTCGAAGAAGTGAAAATAAACGATGAGAAGTTCAGATATGAAGCAGCCGAAAAGTGTTTCAGCGGAGAAGTTTTCGATGATTTATTAAGTGGTTACGTTGTATTGATATTTACAGTGCCTGTCAATATTTATGATAAGCTTTCAGCGAAATTTATCCAAAGCTATACTAACGATTGTTCGTCACTGATTGAAAAGGCTGCAGCAGGAATAGCTACTTCGGTTGAGATAATCAATAATATAACTGAAAATACAGATAATGACAGAAGTGAAGATATTTATTCTCAGCTTAACAACATTACAAAAAATCTCTGCCTGCTTATGAGAGTTCAGAAGAATAACAGCAGAATTAATGAACTTTCAAATGAATCGAAACAGTATGAATGTGTTGAAATAAATGAATTTATGAAGAAAATAACAGATAACAGTAAAATATCACTTTCAGACAAAATGAAGATTGAGTACGAAGCTTGTGATAATTGTTATCTGATGCTTGATAAGGAGTCCATGGTTTATTTTATCCTGAATATTATCCGATTTTCATTCAGGTTTGGTGCGTCGGGAAAGCTCAGGATATCCTCTGTACGAAACGATAATATTTTCAGTATGACATTTTGCACGGATTTCGATTTTATCAAAGAGGAATACGAAGAAAAAAACAGATATAATTACGAGTATTTTATAATGAAGCATGAAGCAGAAAAAATGAATATAAATCTCAAGCTTCCCGATAAAGAGAATAAAGATAGACTTATAGTAGAAATTCCTCTTCCGAAGGATTCGTTCAAAACACTTTCTTCAAGCAATATAATGTCTGAAAATTATGTATCGGAGCTTTATTCACCATTTAATGTAATGCTCTCTGATTTATCCGATAATTGGTTTTATTATTGAAAAAATAATCCGAATTTCAGAAAAAACTTACTTTTTTTCTCGTATTGGAAACTGATTTTATGTTTTAAGCGTTTTTTACAAACAAACTTTATGTTTTTTGTTGACAATATGCAAAAAAAAAGTTATAATATATTATGTATGAAAATCAGGTGAATGATAATGAAGAATTCCTATGAAATTGAACGTAAATATCTTATTGCAGTACCCGATTTTTCTAAGCTCAATATACTTAATCGCCGCGATATAATCCAGACATACCTCAAAAAAGATGAAAAGGGATTACAGCGCAGAGTAAGGAAAATTACTGAAGCGGAAAAAACTTTCTATATCTATACCGAAAAAAAGTTTCTCTCTCCGCTTGTTCGTGAAGAGCTTGAATATGAGATTACTGCCGATGAGTATTTATCGTTTCTGAAACAGGCTGAAACAAGTCTTGTTCCTGTTGAGAAAACCCGATATGACTTCAGCTTCAGAGAACAGCTTTTTGAAATTGATGTCTATTCCTTTGATTCGGATTTTGCAATTATGGAGCTTGAAATAGATTCACCCGAGCAGGAAATCTTTTTGCCTGATTTTATTAAAGTAATAAAGGAAGTCACCGACGACGGACGTTATTCAAACGCATCGCTTGCAATAGCAGGCACATTTCCATATCAATAAAAGAGAAAGAGTGTTTAAATGTCGGATAATATTTATTTACCGCTTTCTTCCGAACAGATTTCATCACTATTCGGAAGCTTTGATGAAAATATCAAGAAAATTCAGGACGAATATAATGTTGTTATTGTCAATAGAGATGACGGCGTAAAAATAATAGGCGACGCAGCAGCTGCTGAATGTGCAAAAAAAGCTGTGGTTGCATTGGTAAATATTTCTGACAGCGGACAGGCACTGAGTGAACATACGGTAAGGTATGTAACTTCAATGGTTTCGGACGGAACAGAAAACCAGCTCAGTACGCTTAGTGGTGACGGAGTATGCGTCACAACAAGCGGAAAGATTGTCCGCCCCAGAACAGTCGGTCAGAAAAAATATGTGGACTCAATAGCCTCAAATACAATTGTACTTGGATTGGGGCCGGCGGGAACAGGAAAAACCTATCTGGCAGTCGCAATGGCTGTTAAAGCTTTCAGAAATCACGAGATTAAAAAAATCATTCTCACAAGACCTGCGGTTGAAGCAGGTGAAAAGCTTGGTTTTCTTCCCGGAGATTTGCAGGATAAGGTTGACCCATATCTCAGACCACTGTATGATGCTCTTTTTGATATGTTCGGTGCAGATTCCTTTCAGAGGTATATGGAAAAGGGAATTATTGAGGTTGCTCCTTTAGCATATATGAGAGGACGTACCCTCGATGAAGCATTCATTATTCTCGATGAAGCACAAAACACTACCTCTGAGCAAATAAAAATGTTCCTTACACGTCTTGGAAATGAAAGTAAAATGGTTATAACGGGTGATGTAACCCAGATAGACCTTCCTGACGCCAGAAAATCAGGACTCGTAGAAGCCGCAAAAGTTCTTAAAGGTATCGACGATATAGCCATACACCGCTTTACAGATAAGGATGTTGTAAGACATAAGCTTGTACAGGATATTATCAAAGCTTATGAAAAATTTCATAACAGTAATGAGGAGCGAAACAAAAATGGCAAAGCTTAAAGTTTATGTTAAAAACAATCAGACAGAGGTTAAGGTTCCTGTAGGTATACGTCTGTTAATACGTCGTTGCTGTCAGGCAGTTCTTTCAACAGAAGGATATAAGGAAAATGCCGAAGTAAGTGTTTCATTTGTAAGTAATGGCGAAATAAAGAAGCTTAACGGAATTTATCGCAATAAGGATAGTGTTACCGATGTTCTTTCATTCCCTCTGTCTGTTAACGGAGAAGCTGAAATAAGCAAAGAAACAGGCTATAATATGCTTGGAGATATAGTTATTTCTCTTGAAACAGCTGTAAAGCAGGCACAGAACTATGGCCATTCACTTGAACGTGAAATCGGTTTTCTTACCGTACATTCAATGCTTCACCTTCTCGGATATGACCACGAAACAAGTACGCTTGATGAACGTATTATGCGTGAAAAGGAAGAATTTGTACTTGAAAAGCTCGGTATTTCCAGAGATACAACATTTATAACTGAGGAAAATCAATAATGTCCAAATCAGCGTTTATAACTATTGCAGGAAGAACAAATGCCGGTAAGTCATCACTTCTCAATGCATTAATCGGTGAAAAAATTGCGTCTGTAAGTAATAAACCACAGACTACCCGTACAAGAATTACAGGTATTAAAAATATCGGTGATACACAGCTTGTATTTTTCGATACTCCGGGTATACATAAGCCTAAAAACAAACTCAGTGAGCATATGCTCAATACGGTTAAGGAATCCGTAAGCGATATCGACGCCGTAGTTTTTATGATGGATTGTACTAAAAAGCCGGTAGAACAGGAAATACAGCTTCTCAAATCATTTAATAACAATAAGATGCCAGTTATATTGGTGCTGAATAAAATTGACTTGCTTGATAATATGTCATCGCTTGCTTCAATTATTTCAAATCTTACATCAGAAATTAAATTTGAGGCTGTTATTCCGGTAAGCGTTAAGAATAATAACGGAGTCGATTTGGTTCAGGAAGAAATATTGAAGCTTGCAACAGATTCGCTTCACTATTTTCCTTCGGATATGATAACCGACCAGCCTGAAAAGGTTCTTGCGGCTGAAATGATAAGAGAAAAGCTTCTTATGCTCCTTAGCGACGAGGTTCCGCACGGTATTGCTGTTGGTGTTGAAACAATGACAGAGCGTGAGGATAAGGATATACTCGATATAACTGCAACAATATACTGCGAAAAGGATTCGCATAAGGGAATAGTTATCGGAAAAAACGGCTCTATGCTTAAAAGAGCCTCTACCGCAGCCAGAATTGAGCTTGAGGACTTTTTCAGAATAAAGGTAAATCTTCAGTGCTGGGTAAAGGTTAAGGAAGATTGGCGAAATCGTGAAGCTTTAATAAGAAGCTTCGGACTTTCAGAAAAATAATTACAGTTATAATTTTTCTGTTTCGGGAAATAATAATAACGCAGGAAATTAATCGGAGGCGTTATTATGGAATTATTCGATAAATGGCAGAAATTTGCCGAAACAGGAAAAATAAGCGATTATCTCAGCTATAAAGAAGCAGTCGGTAAAACCGTAACTGCAGGTGAAATGAATATCAATGTTGACGATAGAAGGTATAGTAATAAAAGAGAGGAGCGTTGGTGAGCAGGATAAGTTCATCGACGTTCTTACCGCCAAAGAAGGCGTAATAGAAATCTCTGTAAAGGGAGCAAAAAAAATAAACAGCAAAAGCGGCAGTTCAGCACAGCTTTTTGCATATTCAAGGTTCTGTATTCAGTTAAGGAAGCAGCGTTACTATCTTAACAGTGCAGAGCCTATATGTATTTTTTATAATCTTAGAACAGATATAAAAAAGCTGTCACTTGCCGCATATTTTGCAGATATAGTAAGCTATACGATTGACCGACAGAATGAATACGGAGAGGTTTTGCGGCTTTTGCTCAATACTCTACATTACTTAGAAAAAGATAAGCGACCGCTTGAATTTCTGAAATCACTTTTTGAACTAAGACTGTGCGCAGAAATAGGAATAATGCCTGATATAGTGTGCTGTAGTGTCTGTGGAGAATTTGAACCCGAAAGAGTTGTTTTCAGAATTTCAAACGGCGATTTTTGCTGTGAAAAATGCAGTCAGAGCTTAGCCGGTGATGAATATAATATCAATAATATAACATCGGATAAGGCGATGCTTGATGCAGTAAGACATATAGTGCTGACTGATTTCAGCAGGTTATATAATTTCAGGGTGTCAGAAAAAATAGGAAAAAAGCTTACGGATTATTCCGAGCGTTATCTTGTTAACCACCTTGAACATAATTTCAGAACTCTTGATTTTTACAGGAATTTGCTTTAAAATGGAGAAAAAAATGAATAAATATCTCAAAACTCTCGAGCTTGAAAAAATACTTTCAATGCTTGCCGAGCATACCTCTAATGAGGATACAAGAGCAATGGCTCTTAAAATAACTCCCGACAGCGACCTTGAACGTGTAAAATATGAAACGCTTAAAACGTCACAGGCACTTGAGCTTTCGATACAGTTTGGTACACCGCCCTTTTCAAATTTTAAAAATGTGTGTTCATCGGTAAACAGAGCTAAATCAGGAGCAATCATATCGCTTCGTGACCTGCTTGATATTGCGTCAATGTTAAGACAGATAAAGGGACTTTCAGATTGGTATAATCATTGCGAGAATGTAAGTACAGAGCTTGATTACCTGTTTACACGTCTTATGACGAATGATTATCTTCTTGAAAAGCTGGAGCGTTCAATTTTATCTGAAGAGGAAATTGCAGATGCGGCAAGCTCAGAGCTTGCGGCAATAAGAAGAAAAATAAATCGTGCTCAGCTTGGACTCAGAGAAACGCTTGATAAGATGATAAAATCTCAGAGTGTTCAGAAATGTCTTCAGGAAAATATCGTTACCATAAGAGATGGAAGATATGTGCTTCCTGTAAAATCCGAGCATAGAGGACAGATTAACGGTCTTATACATGATACCTCCTCAAGCGGACAGACTAT
Source organism: Ruminococcus sp. (assembly GCA_015066925.1). Taxonomy (GTDB): domain Bacteria; phylum Bacillota; class Clostridia; order Oscillospirales; family Ruminococcaceae; genus Ruminococcus. The sequence continues at coordinate 4,309 of SVNL01000015.1, read as the reverse complement.
ATTCATCGAGCCAATTTCAATTGTAGAAGCCAATAACGATATCCGTCTGCTTGAAAGCAGAGAGCAGGAAGAGATTGAACGCATAATTAAGGAGCTTTGCAGTGACTGTGGAGCATATGCGGATATACTTTGTGAAAATTACAATATATGTGTAGAGCTTAATCTCTATTTTGCGAAGGCAAATCTTGCGGCTTCAATGAATGCTTCACTTCCTGAAATAACCGATGATGGAATTATACGTCTGAAAAAAGCAAGACATCCGCTTATTGATAAAAAGAAAGTAGTACCAATAAATCTTACTCTCGGTGACGAGCATCAGGCACTTATTATAACAGGTCCGAATACAGGCGGTAAAACAGTTGCATTGAAAACAGCAGGTCTTATGTCTGCAATGATAATGTGCGGACTTTTAGTTCCCGTAGCTGACGGAAGCAGTATATCTGTCTTTGAAAATATACTTGTGGATATCGGTGACAGTCAAAGCATAGAGCAGAACTTGTCTACATTCTCTGCACATACAAATAACGTAGTTGAAATTGTAGAGCGTGCAAATGAAAGCTCACTCATTCTTCTTGATGAGCTTGGTTCGGGAACAGACCCTGTAGAGGGTGCGGCACTTGCTGTATCTGTTATAGAAAGTCTGATGAAATCAGGCTCTAAGCTTATGGTAACAACTCATTATCAGGAGCTTAAAACATTTGCAATAGAAAGTGAAAATGTAGAAAATGCTTCGTGCGAGTTTGATATTGAAACACTTAGACCGACTTATAGACTTATTGTAGGTTCACCGGGTAAGTCAAATGCGTTTGCAATATCAGAAAATCTCGGAATGCCGAAATATATCATTGACAGAGCAAGAGAAAGAGTAAGTACAGAGAATACAAGACTTGAGGATGTAATTTCAAAGCTTGAAGTCACAAGGTCTGAACTTGAGAAGCAGCTTGAAGAAGCCTCAAGATTAAAACGAGAAGCAGAGCTTAATGCTCAGAAGCTTCAGGAAGAATTAGACTCGCTTGAACGCTCAAAGGCAGATGAGCTTGAAAAGGCAAGAGTGCGTGCAATGAGTATAATCGAGGCTACAAAGGCTGAGTCAAACGAGCTTCTTGATGAGCTTGAAAAGCTTAGAAAAGAAAAGGAAAAACAAGAATTCAGTAAGAATGTATCCGATATGAAGCTTAAAAGTAAGCAGAGTATCAATAAAATGTACGATACAGCAAATCCTGTTGAGAAAAGGGATTTGAATAAGGATTATGTGCTTCCAAGAAAGCTCAGAAGAGGCGATACGGTATATATAGTAGACCTTGGCAGAAAGGGTATAGTATCGGGCGAGCCTGATGGAAGCGAATATGTATTTGTCCAGATGGGCGTAATGAAAACAAAGATGAAAATATCAAGGCTTCGTCTTGAAGAAGCAGAAAAAGTTACCGTATCGAATAAATCCGTCAAGAAAATGGGTAAAGTAGGCGGAAAAATTGAGCGCAGAGGAACAATGGAGCTTGATATCAGAGGCTGTGCCTGTGATGAGGGAATATACGAGCTTGATTCATTTATCGACAGTGCGGTAATGTCGAATATTTCATCCGTAACAGTAATCCACGGCAAAGGTACAGGGCTTTTAAGAAAGGCTGTACACCAGCGTCTTCGTTCACATCCGTCTGTAAAGAAATTCAGACTTGGTGTTTATGGCGAGGGTGAAGACGGTGTAACAATAATAGAGTTAAAATAATACAAAAGACTGACAGGTATATTTTATCTGTCAGTCTTTTTTCTTTATCAGAGATAATCTCTCATATTTGCAGTAAGCTTTTCTTCAAGACCTATAAGACGCTTTGTGATATCCTTTGATTTTTCATCGGCGGCTTTATATTTATTGAGGTATTTATATAATGACTTTACACCCATATTGCAACCCTCGGTAATAAGGTCTGCAACAACATCGTCGGATTCATTTACTGTAAGTTTGACATTTGTTTTAAGCCACGACATACTTTTAGCCATAGCATTAGGGTCTTTACCCTCGTCGTGATATGAAACGAGAAGCTTTTGTAAATCAGTTTTTATATCCTCATGTTCAGAGCGTGATTCCTGAAGAAACTGCTTGAGATTTTCATCGTGAACGTATTTAAGAACATCGTCAATAGAGGAAACACCCATTTTGATACCTGCATCACATTCTCTTAAAAGCTTAATTGTATCGTGTTCAACCATATAAATCACCATCCTTTCAGTAGTATTTTAAACGGTTTGGAAAAAAATATTCAGAATTTTTCAGAAATATCTTGACAAAATAATAAAAGTGATATATACTGTATATATAACATATAAACAGTTAGGAGGAATAATATGAAAATATATAAAAATTCCAACGAGCCGATATATAAACAGATTTCAGCTCAGCTCAGAGAAAAGATTTTAATAGGTGAGCTGAAAGAGGGGGAATGCCTGCCGTCAATTCGAGGTCTTGCACAGGATTTGAAAATAAGTGTAATTACAACAATGAAAGCTTATGATGAGCTTGCGGCAGAAGGACTTGTAAATGCAGTTGCAGGAAAGGGATATTATGTAAATGCACAAAACAGTGAAATGCTTAAAGAACAGCATCTCCGACAGCTTGAAAATGCGTTGATGATCGCGATAGATTCCGCAAGAATAGCCGGAATAGATAAAAACGAAGTCATAAATATATTATCAGCATTATGGACAGTCGAATAATTTTTTAAGGAGAATAGTTATGAAACATTCAATAAAATTAACAGATGTAGTGAAAAAATATAAGGATTTTACTTTAGGAGAAATAAATCTTGAAATACCATGTGGATTTTCAACAGCATTAATAGGTTCAAACGGAGCAGGCAAGACGACACTTCTGGACGTTATGTGCAAAATAAGCGAAAAAAACAGCGGTGACATCACATACTTCGAGAAATATAAGGAAGCTGATGATGATTATGTCAGAAATAATATCGGATATTGTGCTTCAAACAACTTTTTTCCTGCTGAATGGACATCAAAAAAGGTAGCAGATGTAATGGAGATTGCTTTTGATAATTTCGACAAAAAGAAGTTTATAAAGCTTTGTGAGAGAATGAAGCTTGACACTCCCGATTCAAAAAAGAAAAAGAAAATAATGAAGCTTTCTGACGGTAATAAAATGCGTCTTTATCTTGCGGCAATACTTGCAAGAAATACAAAATTTCTTATTCTTGATGAGCCGGCATCTGCACTTGACCCTCTTATGAGAGATATGCTCTGTGATATGTTCAGAGAATATCTTACCGAAGATGAAGAACGCTCAGTATTATTCTCGACTCATAATATTGCCGATATGGAATTTGCAACCGATTATGCAGTGTTTATGGCAAACGGAAAGGTAATTGAAAAAGGCTTTGTTGAAGAGCTTAAAGAAAAGTATATAATGGTTCACGGTTCAGCAGAGCTTATTGCAAATATTTCCGACAAGCTTGTTTCATATACAAGCAATAAGACAATGTTTGAGGGTATAGCTCTTGCAGAAAATAAATCACAGCTTGAAAAATATGATATTGCAATAGAAGTTCCAACACTCCAACAGCTTAGTGTAGGAATACTCAGAAAAGCTGAAAAAGATAACGAGGTTAAGTGATATGAGTATAAAGAAACTTAGTAAAGCGTTCAATATATATTCAGGTGAAAAGCCTTTATCAGGTGCATTACGTCTTTTGTATATTGGATTATTGATGTATGCAGTGATGATGCTTTTCTTTGTGCTGATGTTTTCTATGACAAGAGATGATGATTTGGAAATAAAAAAAGTCGGAAATGTTTTTTGCCCTTTATCAGTTATGTTGATTAATTTTATTGCGATAGGAACTACACCGATTGAAGATAAATCATTTACATTTGCAAAGTTTGTAAGAACTCTTCCTGACAGTTTTAATGTCTATAAAAATGCATATATTGCAAAGACTCTGCTTGGATTTATTGTTATGATAGCATTTGAATTAATCGTATTCGCAGTATCTGAACTCTTTACACACCACCTTATGTTTGGTGTAAGCGGAATAATTATAAGCTTATCAGGGATAATGATTTACAACGCAGTAAATGAAGTCATATCGCTGATAAAAAACAAAATTATCACAGCTATATTATTCGGAGCATGGTCAATAGGATTTATGGCAGCGGTATTTATGTCGGTGTATAGGCTAACAGATATAGTCCCTGTATTGCTTATCGCAGCGGCTGCAATTATTTTCTTTGTAATCGGAATGGCAATTAATTTCAAAAAAATGAAAAAGGAGTGGGTGAAATAATATGGATAAGGATTTTT
>SVNL01000091.1 GCA_015066925.1 Ruminococcus sp. | reverse complement strand
AAAGGCTCTTATCTCACCTTTAAAACTGTACTCACAACTGCTATACCAGCTGATTTTTAATGAAAATGCCTCTGAAAACAGTATTTTCAAATAAAATTTCACGTTTTACAGCATTTTAACAGAACGACGCTATATAGGCATTTTCGACTTGAAAAAAGACGGATTTCAGAGCAGGGAATATATATTATAATTTCAAATGAAATTAATTTTCATTTGAGATTACAAGATATTGTTTTTTATGGAGCGGATTTTCAAAACTACATAAAAACAGGCAGAGCAAATGCTCTGCCTGAGTCTTATTTCTTTGTGACTGTAAGAGTTTTGGCTCCGGTAGTTTTGTCCTTTGAACTAATTTCTACAGCATAAGGTAAGCCCAACGCCTTTATGAAGTCGTTAAAAATATTATCAGCTACTGTTCTCTTGCGGTTAGCCCACTGACTATTGATAGCCTTATCATATACACTTTTATATATACTATTTACCTTCTCAGTGAACTTAGGTATCTCCGTATACTCACCTTCAACGCAAACATCAATAATACTGTTAGCACAGTATTCATCTAATAGCTTTATCATTTCTTCTTTAGCATTTGCTATTTTCTCTTCTTCAGTAAGCGGTATTACATTAACTACCTCTTCAAACTTATGTCCAATTCCAAGATGCTCAAGTAACACCTTTATATAAGCTTCTTCATCATCCTTTAATCTATGGAGCATGAAGAGGTTAAACATGGCCTCGAAATGCAGTTTCATATTAGCAAGCATACTCAGATTTAAAGTGATATAAGGTTGCGGATATTGAGGTACTGTTTTGGCATAGATATATTTAGAAATCTCACCATACAACTCATTAATGGCCGAAACGTTTCCATTAACAACAGAAGGTTTAAAGTTCATTATTTCAAAATAGTCACCGATATTTTTCTTAAAGCGTTTTCTTATTTCATCATATGATGCTTTCGGGAAATATACATTTAAGCTATTATCTCCAGCTGATAGTCTTTTTCTACCAATTTGCTGCTTCATAATCGGAACAGTTGTCATAGGAATAACGATATTCTTTAAAGCCTTGTCCTTTATATTTACTCCGTTATAAATAACATTAGTAGTAATCAGAACCTTATTCTCAAAACGCTCGTTATTAAGCAGGTTCTGATATGTATCTGTCATATCCTTACTACGCTTATTATCAGCATTAAGAAATACAGCTGTGTTTTCTCCGTATACACTATTGATCTCGTTACAAAGCTCATTACCTTGCTTTTTGGAGTTTATAAAGATAAGCCATTTATCATTAGTGTCCTTTATAAGTGGAATAATATCGCTGTATTCCTTATACATATATGGAGATATGTATGAATAATCAGTCGGTACGCTTACAATATGATCAAGCGATTGGAAATATCTCATTATATCAATATCAATATCAAGTGAAGTATCATCTTCTGTAACTTCATTAAAATGATTTACATTAAAATGATTTATAAATATAGATTGATTATTAAAATAATATCCCATTTGCTGAAAAACAACGAACATTTCTTCCATTGAACCTGACATAAAAATCCTCGTTGCAATAGGAATGAGTGGATTAGGAAGCAATTGACCTTCCGATGTTCTATAACATTGAATCAGATTGTCAGCTATAGTATTAACACCTTTATTAAAATCAGAATCATCAATAAGATAATGCACTTCATCAAAGACAACATATCTCGAAAGATTCAAAAAATCCATAAAATAGTTATCGCCGCACAAAAGCTTAAGAGCCGCCTTCTGATATGATATCAGCATAATATTCTTATGCCTTCCAAATACAACCATGTTTTCTGATTTATAAGTGCCTTCAAGATCCTTATATATTGCCGCCTGTGGATCTATTGAGTTTATCAAATCTATTTTTTGCTGAGAAAGCAGCGACTCACGATTCTCAAATATGATAATATTACCGGAATTATCATTCGAAAATTTCAAAAGATGATTTTTTATGAATGTATTCTTACCCTTGCCTGTTCCCGCAGAAATAAATATATTACCACCAGGGTGCCATGTTTTAATCATTTGATCTGTAATTTCACTACTGACATAATCGCCCTGGAATTTATACATTTCTGGTACTTCAATTTTTTTGATATTTTCATTATTAATATTTCGTATGCTATAGTCAATGTAATCTTCGCCGAATGAAGGATCAAGAGAAGCATCGTTGATTATATTGTCAATAAACTGATTCAGCTTATCATCTTCGTTAATATTACCACGTGCATCCCTCGCATAATTATCGATTTGGAAAAGCCTTTTAGCAATGATGTCTGAGATCATTAGAATCCCTCCTAAAAATGTTATTCTCGATATAAATTGAGTTGTTAATATTATACAATATATTTTATCGGATGTCAATATTATTAGTTAAATAAAGTGAGATGTTTTTGCAAAACTCCTTCATTTCATTTATATATAATAATAGTGCTATGGTATGCACTATCGTGTGCAACGATAGGAACATAGGGAACGTAGAAAACTAAAAAAGGAGGAAATCATGTTCAACAATAATCGATACTTAACCAAAGGAGTTCAGTTGGAAATACCACCTGAACTCCAGATTTTTATGTGGGAGTGCATTGACCGAATGCCAGAGTCAAAGGATTACTTGCAGGTCTTTAATCTTGAAGATTTGGAAGGCGTACAGCGTATATCCCATTCATCAGAGGAGCCTGAGTATAAGATGGAATACCTTATGCCGTCGGAAGCTCCCATAACACAAAAGGTCTATGTCATTGATGACGGAGACCATTCAACGATGTTACTTGCAGAAGAATACTAACAAGCCGTCTCGGTTAATCCGGGACGGCAGTTTTATGCTATGGAGGAAAGCAAAATGGAAGAAAAAATCTACTGCTCTCACTGCGGAGCTATTATTGAAGATGATGACTACAGTACTGTCAATGGACAGATTGTCTGCTCAGAATGTATAGAACGATATTGTTGCGTCTGCGACAGATGTGGAGCTACTGTCTGGGATTCAGATGCATATGGTGATGAATACACAAATCTATGTCAGCATTGCTATGATAATTACTATACCCGCTGTCAGACCTGTGAAGCCCTGATGCATATAGATGACGCTTATCATTACGGGGATGGAGATTACTGCTCCGAATGTTATCATGACATAATTAACGAAAATTCTTCTATCAAAGAGTATAGTTATAAGCCTGAGCCGATATTCTACGGCGATAATTCACGCTATTTCGGTGTTGAGCTTGAAATCGACGTAGCCGGTAAGGATTGCGAATATGCCGATGAGCTTCTTGAAATTGCTAACGAAGACAAGCAGCATATCTACATAAAATCAGATGGAAGCCTGAATGATGGTATGGAGATAGTAACACATCCCATGACGCTTGATTATCACAAAAACTACTGCTGGGAAGAAATAATGAAAAAGGCTGTTTCTCTTGGATACCGTTCACATCAGACGTCAACTTGCGGACTTCATATCCATGTCAACAAGACAAGCCTTGGAGAAACTAACGAGGAGCAGGAAGACGTAATTTCCCGTATTCTCTATTTTGTGGAGCATCACTGGAATGAGCTTCTGAAGTTCAGCCGTCGTTCTGAAGCTACAATGAATCGCTGGGCTGCTCGTTATGGATATGAAAATACTCCTAAAGCTATCATGGACAAGGCTAAGAAAGGCAGTTACGGAAGATATACAGCAGTAAATCTCTGCAATTATCATACTGTTGAATTCAGGCTTTTCAGAGGAACACTTAAATTTAATACGCTTATTGCCACATTACAGCTCGTGAATGAGATTTGTAATGTGGCTGTTTCTTTATCCGATGATCAGCTACAGAAGCTATCATGGTCTGAATTTCTATCTGATATTGATGATACCGAGCTTATACAGTACTTAAAAGAACGAAACCTATATATCAATGAAAGAATAAATACTGAGGAGGAAATGTAATATGTGTGCATTATTTGGTTGGCTGGACGTTAAGGGAATCGTCCCTCATAAACTTTTAAAGAAGCTTACTCAGGAACTCGCCAATGCATCCGAGGAGCGTGGTACAGATGCTGCTGGAATTTCCTATGTAAAAAACGGCAAAGTTACTATCTACAAAAGACCTAAACCAGCTCATAAACTGAAATTCACGTTTCCCGAAGATACAAGAGCTGTAATGGGACACACCCGTCTCACTACACAGGGAAATCAGAAGTATAACTGGAACAATCATCCGTTTCATGGCAAAGCTGGGAAGGAGTTTGCATTTGCCCATAACGGAGTGCTTTACAATGATTCTCAGCTCCGTAAAGAAAAAAAACTGCCGCCTACTTGTATTGAGACGGACAGCTATGTTGCTGTTCAGCTGATAGAAAAACAGGGAACTCTTAATTTTGAATCTCTTAAATCAATGGCAGAGGACGTACAGGGGAACTTTACCTTTACACTGCTTGATGAAGAAAATACGCTTTATTTCGTCAAGGGAAGCAGTCCGATGTACCTTATCTACTTTGAAATGTTCGGTCTTTTCGTTTACGCATCCACTGAAAGTATCATGAGAAAAGCTCTCAAAGCTACAGGACTTCATAAATACAAATTTGAACCGCTTCCTATGTATGACGAAGATATCGTGTCAATTGATATATACGGAAATATATCAAAGGGAGAATATGAGAGCTACCGTCATTCGCTGTTCTCAGATTTTTACGCTCCCTACGATAATTATTATACATGTCATGAAGAACTGCTTCTTGAAATGTGCGGATGCTTCGGAGTAGACGAGGAAGATATCCTTCTGCTGCTTGACTACGGTTATCGTTCTGATGAAATTGAAGATATGCTTATGGATTCAGATTTGATTACTGAAACAGTTGGCGGAATACGTTCTCTTGAATTCTGCGAAGCCTGAGTTATACCGTCTCTGAAAGTGTACTTTTAGGGACGGTTATTTTTTATGTAAAAAAGCGTTCCAGAAAGTATGATTTTGAATTTTGGAACGTTTCAGAATATGCATGGTCCAATGTCAATAAAGTAGACAGAAAAAAGTTGAGAACTAAGTGACAAACTCTTCAGCAGCAATGGGCGGAAGCCCATTATTATGAGAGTGTGGACGCATAGAATTATAGAAGCCGTGGATAT
>SVNL01000090.1 GCA_015066925.1 Ruminococcus sp. | reverse complement strand
AAAAAAACTGCCCCGACTTCATTTATCGGGGCAGTATGATTCTCAGAGTACACACATTATGCTGTAAAGTACATCTTTGATATCAATATTTTCGTCAGCATTATCACTACTCATTGTTCAGAAGCAATAACCGTGTTATCAGTTAGAATATCTTGCAGTAAATATCTTTTTTTTGAAAAAAGAACAAATATAAGTGGAATTCCAAATAAATATCGTGTTAAGACTTTTATTGCATTTCTCAGCATTGCATCCCATACCGTAAGCTTATGCTCATATTTGAGATTCATCATAGCCTTACCTATTGTTTTTTTCATCGGAGATAAATCAAACAAAGAATAAAGTATAACTTCACTCAAGAACACAAGTAATACTGAAATCAAAAGCTCTTCAATATTGAGTGAGAAAGTGTACGGATTTTCAATGACTTTTTGAATATTCTCAATCGGAGATAAAATCAATTGAAACGCAATATAAGGTGTAGCCTGAGGATTTACCGATTTGTTTGTAACATTATTAATAATTATATTAGAGATGATAAATAGGGGAATAACAGACAAGAAAAAGTCTATTACAGCCGCTATAATTCTTCTTAACATGGTTTCACCTCTCTAAGTAGTAATTATCTGTATACAAATCTAATAGAATCTGATTTTTTTGCAGAGGTTAATTTTAGTTTAATATTGGTCTGTTCTTAGGTTTCATCTGCTGATAGAAGTTTCCAAGACAATGTTCATCTCCGGCAACCATAAGCGGCAGAACCTCTCTGTAACCAAAACCTGTTGTAACCGCTACATCAAATATATCAAACCATTTATGGTCAGGTTTGAGCTCAAATCCGGAAACAGGATCGCCTTTAATCTCATAATCAGCCATTCTAGCCTCATATTTACTTAAAATGTAGAATTCATAAGGACCACCAGAAACAATACCTAAAACACCCGTAAGCTTTGAATTTGGCATTCCCAAGCCATTAAATGTAGCAACACGCTTAACTTGGCTTGGATTTGTATCAAGTGCTGTTACTGCTGAGTTCAAAGCAAGATTTCCACCAAGTGAATGTCCGCAGATATAAATATTATAATCAGAATAATCGTTCATAACTTGCTCAGTGAACATTTTAGCTGCAGGTGCCTGAGTACTGATTCCTGTCAAAACATTAATAACGTCAGCATATACCCAGTCATCAATCCAGTCTATGTCAATAAAACCGTCATAGCCAGGCTTTGAGCCACGGAATGCAAGGACAATATTATCATCCTTTTTGAGTGCTGAAGCATAGAAACCTGCACCACCATGCCAAGTATCAGCAACTGTCCAGCCAACCATCTCGCTAACAGTAGCTCCACTATTCAGACTTATGCTACTATCTGTTTCTATTTTTGAGCCTACTACAAGGTCAGTATAAGTAATTCCTGAAGCGATTGATAAGTCACGGTCAGATATATCCCATTTTTTAGGGTTATCATCAATGTCGTCTGTGTATCCGTCGTAATCAGTATCCTTACGAACAGGATTTGAAGTGTAGTTCCAAACTGTTATTGTTGTTTTTCCTCTATAGCTTTCCACAGGAACTTCATAACGATTCAGCAAACAGCTTATATAATTAAGCATATTCTTAGTTGTACTTGTTCCAAGTTCCTGTGCATCTGACAAGTTGTCGTCGTCTGTATCGTTAGTGCTTGCGTTTTCGAGAGTATCACTAAGCTTTACAGCCTGGTAGTCACTAAGGAATACCCATTCGCCGTCTTCGTTAGTCTTTTCACCGACTTTTTCAGCAAGCTTCAAAAGAATATCGCTGAAGTTTCCGTAAATATATCCATAAAGACCATCAGTTGTGCTTGTCAGAGTATTATAAATACTCTCACTTGTAGCTATAGCAGACACAATAATGCCGTCCTTTGCAAGGAGCTCTGTCATTTCATTCATATCTGCAATGCCATACTGATTACTATTCCAATATGGTGCGTCTGTTACAAGAATAACAAATTTTACTGAATCACTACGCCAGTCAAGTCTACGTGCCATTTCTAAGCCGTCGATTGGTGTTTCTTCAAGATCGCCGCCGCCTGAAACTGTAAGTGAAGCAACTTCATTTTTGTAGTTGTTTACGTTTGTAAACCAATTGTTTGAAACGTTTTTGTGAAGCTTTGTGCTTTCAGGACCATCTACATTAATATCACGGAATTCAATTAATGAGAAGTTTGCATCAACATTGTATTCATTTACAAGTTTTTCAGTAAATTCATTTACATTTTCTTTTACGCCATAAATAGCATCGCTCATAGAGCCTGTTGTATCAATTACGAAAGCAACGTCAGCTTTACCTGTAGCTTCACCCTTTGGAGCTGCCTTTGTATTTACAGATACTTCTGCAGGTGCAAATGGCATTTCTTCTTCAGGTTCAATTTCAATTATCTTTTCAACGCTCATATCGTTGTTATAGCAGATACGATGAGTTTCTTCCTTTTCAGGAATAACATCAGTTTTTACAGGTGCTGCAGATTCTTCAGAAGCAGTTATATCACCTAATGCATCAATACCAAGACCTTTAAGGAATTCGTCAAGGTCAATTACAAAATATGTTCCGTTCTTAGTAACATCACCTGAAAGCTTGCCTTCTTCGAATTTAGTTTCAACAACTTCCAGACCTGCTTCTTCAGTAAATGAAGCAATAGTAAGATTTTTTATGTTAACCTTGCTTGTATCAATATTTTCATATTTGTATGAAAGAGTTATTGGTGTATCCTTGTATTTTGTAGATAATTCAATAACATCACTGAGTACTGCACGGTTTTCTTTAAACGGACTTGTATCCGATTCCTGAAGAGTTACATTTTCATTGATATCGCCTGTAACATTGCCCTCGATTGAAGGTTTAAGCCAGTTATCACTTTCAAGCAATGCTTTATCCATAACTTCTTCATTTGAAGCTGTCTGAGCTATTTTTCTCTCAGCATCAGGTGTACCGTTAGTAGCCGGATTCTTAGGATCTAAACCGAGCTTGATTTCTTCGCCGTCATTCAGCGTATCGCCATCGGTATCAAGTTTCATAGGATCTGTTCCGTGAGTCTTTACTTCGTCGTAGTCATTAAGACCGTCGAAGTCAGAATCTGCTGCAGTAGCAATTGTGTTTAACTTAACTTCTTCGCTATTGCTGAGTCTGTCGCCATCTTCGTCATCATCTGCATCGTTGATTCCGTCACCGTCTGTATCAGCCTTTTTAGGATCTGTACCAACAACACAAAGTTCGTCGTAATCTGTCATGCCATCGTTATCAGTATCATCTGAATCTTTTGACAAGCCTAATGCTTCTTTAGTTTTCGGTGAAAGTGTTCCGAGAACGCCTTCAATCCAACCTGCATATAATGTCATATCGGCAGTAACAGGTGTATTATAATTATAAAGTGTAGTTAATTCTGCATCAACATACCATGCCTCGAATATAAATCCTTCCTTAGTAGGAATTTCAGGGAATTCGATTGTTTTTCCTGATTCAACAGTCTGTGAAGCAACCTTGCTTCCGCCATTGCTTTCGAATGTTACAACGAAGCTTGAATTAACATATTTTTCTGAAACAACTACGTTTGCTTTAATAGTATAGTTTTCAGCGTCAACTGCAACTGCTTTATCTACTGCAATTGTAACTGTACCATTCTCTGTTGCAAAAACGTCCATTGGTAACATAGTTGCTCCAAATGCAACGCATAAGAAAAGGCACATTACTTTAGTCTGCTTTTTATACTTGATTGTTAAGAATATAACAGCTGATGATGCAAGAATTAATACTATCATTAATCCTAAATTAAAATCATCGCCGGTATTTGGAGAATCTAACTTATTCTGTGTAGTGCCCGGAGTTGTTGTGCCTTCTTTTACATTCTTTGCTGACTGTGCAACTACAGAAACTGTATAATCTGCACCTGCATCAATATCAACGTCTGAAGCAGAAAGCTTTCCGTCCTTTAATTTAAGACCTTCAGGAAGCAATGCTTCAACAGAAACGTCTTCCACCTTGAATGAATTAGTGTTTTTGATTTTAACCGATACCTTAATATCCTCGTTAGCAGAATATGAATCCTTATCGGTTGTGATTGTCACTTCTAAGCCACCTTTTGTTTCGCTGCTTGCGGCACTTGCATCAAGTGATGGAGTTACACACAAACAAAACATCAGTGAAAGTGTCATAAGTAAACTTGCGATTCTTTTCACTTGTTTCCCTCCTAAAATTTCTCTCCTAAAATTTAATTTAGTCTGGTTTCCCAAATGCTATAAGTTATACTCCCCTGTCGTCCCCTTTCTTAATTTAATATATTATACATAATAAATTTGTTGCAGCTATGTTAATAAAGTTGTTTTACTAACAGCTACACTATTTTAATATAGCATATTTTGCCAAATAAGTCAATACTTTTAGTCAATTTTTTTATTAGAACAAAAAAATATATCATTTTTGCCAAATCAACCCCTTATGATGAATTGACATCTGTTGATGATACAAATAAAAAGGCTTCCCGATTATTTCGAGAAGCCTTGATTTACTTAGCTTTGATTATTTTCTGAATTGCAGGTACTTTCAGAATAACAACTGCACCAATACAGGTGAAAATTATCTCGGGAAGCATATATGAGCCGTTATACAAGAAGCTGTAAAGCATGGTGTTATCGGTTGAGAAGCCGTCCCACAGCTTTCCTGCACTATGGAATATCACTACTCCACTCATAAAATGACATCCGAAACGCAGAAGAAGGGCTATAATTGTACCCAATACCCAGCCGTATACTCCTCTTTTTCGGAACGCTCCCGAAAGTCCGATAGCTGTATATGCCAATATGTAATCAAACAGAATACATCCTACAAGCATTACGGGACTGAGTCCCCATGCAAAAATTCCGTCACTTATTCCCTGAAAAAACTGGAAAACCGAAAACAAAAATGCAACTGTCAAACCTCGTTTCAGTCCATATCTGTTACTGTAAACTACCAATGGAAGCATACTCAATAATGTCACTGAACCTCCCCAGGGCAGTTTGTAAATTCTTATCATACTCAGAACGACTGACATTGCAATTACTAGTGCTCCCTCTACGTATGGAAGTATATTTGTTCGTTTCATTTTTTCTTTCCTTTCCGTATCAAAAAACGGAGATACTCTGTGCGAATATCTCCGTATACG
>SVNL01000089.1 GCA_015066925.1 Ruminococcus sp. | reverse complement strand
TAATTATAAGATTGTTATAATTATATCATATTTATAAATAATTTTCAATTATAAATCACAAAAGTATATTGGCATATCAGTTTTACATATAAAATATATTGATTATTTGTTTTTTATATATATTCAATTAATTATTGACATTTTACTGTAAATGTTGTATAATATTATTAATAAATTCTATAAAGGAGGGTGTATAAATGGATTTTCAGAAATTTGTTGACAATTATAAAACGATGACATGTATTCTTTCAGTTCAAAGAAAAGAAGATGGCAGCTGCGGAACTATCTGCATTGTTGCAGCAAACGCTGCATATATCGCATCTATTGAAAACCCTATACACAAAGCTTCCTCTCATATGCTTAAAAATCAATTTGTTCCGAATTGTGAATATACTGAATATATCCCTAAAGATCTCAATTTTGAGGATTTATGCTATCGTGCTGCTATACTCTGTCAGCCGCAGAATACATATATACATCCTGAACGTTATCCTTTCTGGCTCAATATTTTTGTTGTACCGCTTATATCAGATGATCCGAATATTGGATATTGTGCATATACGCAAGAGATTAATGAAACAGTAAATACCGAACATCTTACAAATCTTTCTGCTGATACGTTATCAGCAGTCGTGAAGACATGTATCAAGCTGCATGGTAAAAATGATATTTATAGTAATTTCAAGGATGTTGTCGAGGATATCCGTGAAATATGTAATTCCAATCATTGTTGTGTTCTTCTTATTGATCATAAAACCAGAAGCTGTCATGTACTTGCTGAGGCTATACGTGAGGGAAGTGGTCTTCTTCCTATGGATACCTACCTTGATGGTGCATTTTATGATATTGCATGTTCATGGAAAGACACGATTGCAGGCAGTGAGTGTATCATTATAAAAGATGCTAATGATATGGAAGAATTAAAAAGGCGTAATCCTGTATGGCATGATTCGCTTGTAGGAGCAGGTGCTAAGAGTATTGTGCTGTTTCCGCTTAAATACTCTGGAAAAACACTTGGATATATCTGGGCAATTAACTTTGATACTGAAAACACTGTAAAAATCAAGGAAACTCTTGGACTTTCAACATTTTTTATGGCTTCTACAATTTCAAATCATTTACTTGTTGAACAGCTTAAAATAATGAGCACAATTGATGAGCTTACGGGAATTCAAAACAGAAATGCAATGAATTCCTATCTAGACAGTGAAGTGCGTGATTTATGGAATAAAGAAGCAATGGGCGTTGTTTATATTGATATTAATGGCCTGAAATATATAAATGATAATGAAGGACATAATGCAGGCGATATGCTTATAAAAAATGCAGCTGCTTTTCTCAATAAGGTTTGTCATGAATGCAGGGTTTTTCGTGCAGGCGGTGATGAATTTATCATAATTGCAAGGAATATGAATGAAGATAAATTTGAAGAGCTTATAAGAAAACTCAAAATAAACTGCTATGAAAATGATGGTACTGATTTCGCTGTCGGTGGATGCCATAGCTACCAGGAATCTGATATGCGTGAGGCTATGCATATTGCAGATGAAAAAATGTATTTTGATAAAGAAAATTATTACATTAAATTTCCTGAACGCAGAAGATGAAAATAAAGCATAACGGAAAATACATAGATGACATTTTATTTTTAAGCCTAAAAGTGGACTTGAAATGGCTTTTTTAGAACTTTGAGAGCAGATTTGTAAGAAAAATTTCTAATTTTGCTTGTGAACAGGTATGAATATTTTTATTTATAAATAAGCATGCATTGTAACATTTGCTGATTTTTATAAAAGCTATTGACATTTTTAGACTTGCGTGTTAAAATAACAACACAACATAAAGTACCCGTGGGGGAGTAGTGGCGCTAACGCGTGGCAAATCAACATCCTGATGTTTTACATCTGGTTTGTCTTAAACAACGAGACTCACATATTGCTTGAATAGCTATATGTGCGTCTAAAATACGATTTTAACCGAGTATAGCTTTTCAGCTGTATTCGGTTTTTTTATTGAGAAAAACAGCTTAATGTGAAAGGAAGGTTAATGGTATGTTTATTGAAATCAGTCAAATCAGAAAGTCATTCGGCGAGGGCGACAGCCGTGTGGAGGTACTCAAAGGCATTGATGTTGGAATTGAAAAGGGAGAATTCTGCGTACTGCTTGGTCCATCAGGTTCAGGTAAGTCAACACTCCTGAATATTATCGGCGGAATTGATAATGCTGACAGCGGATATATATCTATAAATGGAGAAAAAATAGCAGGTATGAATGAAAAAGCTCTTTCACGCTACCGCAGAAAACACCTAGGTTACATATTCCAGATGTATAACCTAATACCAAATCTCAACATCAAAGAAAATATAGAGGTTGGTGCATATCTGAGTGACAATCCTCTTGATGTAGATGAGCTTCTCAACATTCTTGGACTTTATGAACATCGTCATAAGCTTCCAAATCAACTTTCAGGTGGTCAGCAACAACGTACAGCTATCGGAAGAGCAATTGTTAAAAACCCTGATATTCTACTTTGTGACGAACCGACGGGAGCTCTTGACTTCAAAACCTCAAAGGAAATTTTGAAGCTTATTGAAGACGTAAACAAGAAATACGGCAACACGGTTATTATGGTAACTCACAATGACGCTATAAAAAATATGGCAGACAGAGTTGTAAGGCTTCACGATGGAATGATACGAAAAAATTACCTGAATGAAACAAAGCTTACAGCTGAAGAGCTTGACTGGTGAGGAGGGATAGATTTATGAGAAATCCTCTCATTAAACGTTTTCCGCGTGAACTTAAAGCCGAGCTTGGAAAATGGATTGTACTGTTTATTTTTATTGCAGGTATGATTGGTATTGTATCAGGTTTTCTTATTGGCAGTGAAAGTATGGTGCTTACTTTTAATGAAAATTTCGAAAAGTACAACATAGAAGACGGCAACTTTGAACTTGCTGCACAAGCCGAAGAAAACCTATATGATAAATTTGAAGAGCAGGGGGCAACGCTTTATGAAAATTACTACTTTGAAAAAGAAACCGACGATTTTGACAGTACCATCCGTATTTTCAAAAACCGAACAGAAGTAAACAAGGTTTGTCTTATGTCAGGTGAAATTCCTGTCATCGAAAACGAAATCGCAATTGACAGAGTGTATGCAAAAAATAATAATATCAATGTCGGAGATAAGCTTTCGATAGACGGTACCGAACTTACAGTAAGCGGATTTGTTGCACTTACCGACTATTCAACCCTTTATAGCAGTCCTTCTGATATGTTGTTTGATTCCATTAAATTCGGTGTGGGAATTGTAAATGACGACGGTTTTGAAAACATAGATAAGGATATACATTACAGTTATTCGTGGACATATAATGAAAAGCCTGCAGATGATATGCAGGCAAAAGAAAAATCTGATAAAGTTCTTGAGCTTCTGGTAGAAAACACAATTGTAACTCAGTTTATACCTGCATATTCAAATCAAGCTATTCACTTTGCAGGTGATGATATGGGTACAGATACAGTAATGTTGGAATATTTTCTTTATCTTATGATGGCGGTAATTGCATTTGTTTTTGCAATTACAACAAGTAACACCATAGTAAAAGAAGCGAATGTAATCGGAACACTAAGAGCTTCTGGCTATACAAGAACAGAGCTTATTATTCATTATCTTACTATGCCGATTATTGTAACATTTGTAGCGGCTGTTGTAGGAAATATTCTCGGATATACCGTGTTCAAGGATTTTGCAACAAATCTGATGTATAATTCATATAGCCTGACAACATACATTCCTCGGCGAAATGCAGCTGCTTTTATAAAGACAACAGCAATTACTGTCTGCATTATTATTCTTATAAATTTCCTGATACTTTGGAAAAAGCTCAGACTTTCACCTCTGAAATTTATCCGTCGTGATTTAAGCCAAAAAGGCAAGAAAAAGGCTATCCGCCTAAATGCAAAAATTGGTATTCTTACACGATTCAGAATAAGAGTGATTTTTCAGAATATCCCTAACTATGTTATGATTTTTATTGGAATATTTCTTGCCAATGTAATTCTTATATTTGGTTGTGGATTAAATCCGCTTCTTGAACATAATCAGGACACTATTATTGATAATATAATTGCCGATTATCAGTATGTTCTGAAAACGCCGGTAGAAACGAATTGTGAGGGTGCCGAGAAATATTGCACGGACAGCCTTAAAACAACAGATGAAAACTTCATCAGTGAAGATGTAACTATTTATGGTGTTTCAGATAACAGTAAGTATGTTGATGTTGACGACGGAGTATATATTTCCTCTGCATTTGCCGCAAAGCATAAGCTTGTATCGGCTGATAAAACTACCTTGCGTGATACTTACGAAAACAAGGACTATACCTTTGAGATTGACGGAGTTTATGATTACCCTGCAGGGCTTGCTGTGTTTATGGACATACACGAATTCAATGAAATTTTCGGCAATGAGCCTGATTATTACAGCGGATATTTCAGCAATACGGAAATTGATGATATTGAAGATTTTGTTGCTGTAAAAATTACTGCTGATGACTACACCAAGACTTCTCGTCAGCTTATGGTAAGTTTTGAAGGACTATCCGGACTTCTTGCAGGCTTTGGAATTATCGTGTTTATGCTGATTATTTATCTGCTCTCTAAAATCATTATTGAAAAGAATGGACAGTCAATATCAATGACAAAAATTCTTGGATATTCAAATAGTGAAATAAACACCCTATATATAGCTTCAACAGCTATTGTAGTTGTACTTTCCATGCTTGTTACAATGCCGCTTACCGATATTGCAATGACTTACATTCTGCCTGCGGCTATGGCAAGCTATTCGGGATACTTTTTCTACTATATGCCGACCAAGGTTTTTATTGCAGCATTTACAATTGGAATTTTAGGCTATGCTGTTATTGCATTTGCACAAACAAGAAAGGTCAAGAAAATTCCTCTTGATATCGCACTTAAAAATGTGGAATAACAGAGGCGTCTGGTTTACGATAAAAGAAAGAGGCTGCATAGCAAAGTGCTACGCAGCCTTTCTGATTCTTATATATGAGTAGTTGGCTTTGTGAGCCTTTTTATCATAAAAATGTACTTGATTAATAATTATTTAATTCAGCAATAAGCATTTCTAAAACATTATCAAAATTAACGTATTCTTTTGTCTT
>SVNL01000088.1 GCA_015066925.1 Ruminococcus sp. | reverse complement strand
ACACATGGCGCTGATACTGTACTTATGCCTGTTTGCAAGAATTATTTTGACTTTCGTGCCATTATCAGCGCCGCTTGTTTTAAAATATCAGCCTCCATTTCGAGTTCCTTTACACGTTTCCTTAATTCTATCAGCTCATTTTCTTCAGGTGTTCTATTATCTTTGGCTCTGAATGAACCTGAATTATTGAAATCTCTCACCCACTTTGTTACAGTTGATTTTGCTATTCCATATTCTTTTGCTACAGAATTTGAGGACTTTCCGCTTTTTACAAGCATTACTATCTGCCTTTTAAATTCATCTGTGTAATTTCTTGTTTTTCCTGACATTTTTACCACCTTACCTTTTTTTATTTCTATTATATCATGGCTAAATGTTTTCTGTCCAATTTATTATAACCGATCCACTCATGATGTATACGGACGGTGAGGAGCATGAACGTGCGGAGTGCGTTTACATTCAGCTCATACATGGGCTGGAGGAATGTTCGGACGAGGACGAATAATCGAAAGAGCGAGTTGTCAGAATAGGCAACTCGCTCTTTTCAGCTATAAGTTATATACATCTTCTTGATTCAATACTTTTCATTTTGCTGTAAAATCCAGCCAACATATTTTTATCATCTACATTTTTAACTAAGCTCCACGTTCGCTTTTGTATTTCATCACAAAAGATTTTTCTGAAACTGTCTACGGCTTCACATTTAATATAACAAGGATAATCGATAATATAATCCGGGTTCTCGGCTTTCTTTCGTAAAAAAGATATAAGACTCTGATTAGCAAAAAGAATTCTTTCGAGATCGTACAACGGCAATACAAAAATATGTTTCCTTAACCATTCTGTCTCTGATATATCTAATTTAAGCGTTAGAGCAGCAGAATTGTATATTTCCTCTTCTGGCAGATAGCCATCCTCTTCAATAATAACTATACCAAATATATCGTTTTCAAAGTCTATATACTCTTTATTTTTTTCAAAATAATAGTATTCCTTTCCAATCCTATTTCTTGTGTGTTTGTATACTTGAGCTATTGCTTTTGCGATACGACCAATGTCATCATTAAGAGCCTCCTCTGAAATAAGTCTTAGTTTGGATTTGGGGACATATGACTTTCTGTCCAAAAGAACAATAGTAGTGTCTTTTATTGCCATAACATCTACCGTTTTCTTATGTTCTCTCTTAAATTCGTAATCATGTTCCGGCAAAGCCTGATCAAATTCATTGGAGTCAATAATTATTTTAAGCAAATATGATTCAAATACTTCTTTTCCTATTATTCTTCGTAAATTTTCATTATCTTCCGTAAGCCTATACAGCATAGAGCCACAAACAGATTGAAAAAGCAAGTGAGGTGTAGGTAAATAATAATTATTCTCATACTCTATAAAAGGGTAAGAATACGAAGGACGAAATGAGTATAGAAAATCTTCAAATGAACCGCTATAATTTTGCATTTGTCTTATATACTCGCTTCTACTGATTGCTAACATACTAATATGATCTCTATAGCAGTCATGAATTAGAGGCATTTTCGCTGAAAATACCGTCTCGGGTTCTGCCATCAATGCAAGCCATAAATATTGAGCCATCAGTAAATACTCATAATGATCATGATGAAATTTTTTTATGAAAATATCATTCATATCAATCACATCATTGTGGTATGAAAAATAGTAATTATACCTGTAAAATAGGAACATATAATTCTGCTGCGAATAAAATTGAGTGCTGGCAGCAGTGATTTTAAACCAAGTAAGAAACTGTGTTGTTCCCTTATATTTTTCTAGTTTAGGCGGAATATAATTCCGAATACTGTTCATTATTCTCCAAAAATTTTTGCTGCTTATTTTATCATACTTCCATTCTTTGGAGTAGACTGAATATAAAACAAAAGCTTCTATTTCCCATGGTAATGGAATTTGGAATCTGTATCCTTGTGCGCCACTATAAATCATCAACTGTCGAGAGTAAAATTGTGCAGTATTCATTTTGCTTTCAAACGAACAGCGTTTTAAAACAGTAGGTATTCTGTTAAAATCAAGAATTGAGTTGTCCATAAAACATCACCTACTTAATTATATAGTTATCATTGATATAAGTCAATACGAGACAATAAATCCAAGAGGACAAAAGATTATTTTTTCAGCAGTCTATTGATATGATTGAGTATCATCAACTGGTCCCCGTCATCAAGCTGCTTCATACCATCAACAGCTTTCCGTATCAGCTCAGGATTTGAAATGCTGTCGTCGAAGAACTCCGCAGGCGTAATGCCAAAGTAGTCGCATATCGCAAACAGTTCCGACAGCGGAGGAAGGGACTTGCCCGATGAAATGTTGTAGATATACCCACGGCTATGACCGAGATCATAGCTCATCTGGTATTCGGAGACACCCTTTTGCAGCCGAAGCTGTGTGATCCTGTTCCTTACAAAATCGTCTGTCATAGCTAAATCACCTCTTACTACTATAATACAGCAAAAGAAATCAGCTATACTCAAAGGAAATATGTTGTTTTATCTTGAATAATCTTCTAATGTATGTTATAATCAAGATATATTAGATTATTCTTACGATAGAATCATTAGTAATACGAATAACAACATTTATAGGTGTAAGCTATGGAGATATACACAGTCTGTTTCTTTGGGCATCGTGAAGTAGAAAGGGCGGCTGAGATTGAAAGTAAGCTGGACCAACTCTTGCATGATCTCATTACGCAGAAACAGTATGTAGAGTTTCTCATAGGACGGGACGGAGAATTCGACCTGCTGGCAGCATCGTCAATCAGGCGAGCTGTCAAGCAATACGGCTATGGTAACACATCAATTATCCTTGTACTGCCGTATATGAAAGCCAAGTACCGTGATAACAAGCAATACTACCTCAGCTACTATGATGAGGTGGAGATATGCTCGGAATCATCTGATGCACACTATAAGTCTGCTATACAAGTGCGGAACAGGAGCATGGTTGACCGTTCTGACCTGGTCGTGTGCTGTATTCAGCATAAAAGCGGCGGAGCATATAGCACGATGCAGTATGCTAAAAAGCAAGGAAAACAAGTCAGAAATCTGGCTGACTGCCAACTTTGATTCCGGTGGAATCAAAGTTGAGGTTAATTGAGAAGCGGAATCCATTTTTATATTGTAGAAACATAGAGAAACGGATTGCTTTTTCACTAAAATTATGGTATAATATATTATGAATAATTGTAATTTGTCGCATTGCGAATTTTGATTATTTTTTAGGGGTGATATGATGATAAGATGCAACCTGTTTAACAGGCTAATATCACTGATATTAGTTGTTTCGATTTTGCTAATGACTGTCGGTTGCTCTAATGCACCGCCAACTCCTACTATTTCAGATGCAAATCCGCAGACAGTTACGGAGAATATCAAGGTTGAAAACATTATTACAGAAGATATACTTAATGAGTTTATCACAACTGAGGTTTATTTGCAGGAATTTGTCATAGCCGAAGATAAAATTACAGAGTTGTTGCTGGAAGAAGATATGATCGACGAAGTAACAATGTGTAAGACTATCTATGTGCCTCAAGAGCATCTTGAAGACTTTTCTGAGAACAGTCAAACAGCTCAAATATTTGGTGGCGGAGTTGATATTAAATCAGTACTAACGAAAGTTGCGATTGGTACAGGCGTAATCGTTACTCTTGCGGTTGTAAAGAAAGTTGGTGTTCCAAAGCCTATTGCCAGTCTTGTTGTTGCCGCTGCCGATGAATCTCTTCAGTTTGCAAAATCAGGTGCTGTGGTCGGAACGGTGTTTGGAGCTTTTACTGGTGCTGCCAATGAAATAGATGAGGCTGGTCCAATAGCTGCTGTAACTGGGTTTGCATTGGCTACTGTTGGAATGATTGTATCAATTGTTTCTTTGGTGGGAGCAATACCTTCCGGTGGAACATCGAGTGTGGGTGTCGCAGAAGGAGTACACTTGGCTTGGGCAGGTGTGAAAGTTCTGCTCGCAACGGCTGGAATGGTTTACACCACAAAAGATACTATTAAAGCATTTACATCTACTGATGCTGCCGATATTGATTGGAACAATATTGATTGGGAAAAAGTAGGAGTTTCAGCAGCTCAAAAAGCAGTTGAAAATGGTGCGGACGGCTATATGTGGGGAGCTATATACGGAGCAATTGACGGCACAATAGAAGGATATTATCGTAAGTATAGCACACCATACACCAAATATAATGATCGTTTGAAGCAAGTTCCTAAAGATGGCAAAAAAGGAAAATGGACAGGCGAAAGAGGCGAATCTGATTTTGTACTCAACGAACCAATAGAGCTCGCAGACGGTACAAAGATTACAAAGGTTACATATCAGAATGCAGTACCGGATTTTTCTCCCTATGCTAAAGCAGAAGTGAAAATATCGAGAATGACCGATAAACGATTAGGAACAGGCGGCAACTATGAACAAGCAGACCAAGCTCTTGCTGAATATTGGACAAAGATTAAGTATAACGGAAAGAGATGGACAAGTACAGAGGTGGCGGAATTCCGTGATAATTATCCATGTAAGCTAACATGGCATGAAATGAGTAATATGGATACAATGCAGCTCGTCCCTTATGATGTTAATGCAACATTTACTCATTACGGTGGTGTTGCAGAGTATAATGCTATGATTGGCAAGGAAGGAGAGGTTGATTTTGATTGAGTCATTAGAGATAACTATCTGGGGAAGAAAGTTTACGCTGCCTGTTGAGTATGACTGCTACGAGGGCGAAGAAGTAACAAAAGCTCAAATTCAAGCCTTAAAGCATTTCAGATCTCACACAGAATGGATCGAACACAGCAAGACCATTGTAGAGGATCACTGCCGAGAACAAGTCATGAGCGATGATGAAAACGAAAAAAAAGACAATATATTCAGCTATATCAAGCCTGAATGCCTTTTTGTCAAGCGAGATAAGGAAAATCCACAAATCGCTATGATGTGTAAATACCGCTATGATTTGGAGCATGGCTTAGCTGTTGTCTTTTCTTCGGACGGAGAAGTGACAGTTGGAATACAGGATATAATTCTCTGACCGTTTGTAGTTACAGACAATTCAATACTGAGAAAAGGAGTATATAAAAATGAAAAGGATCAAAAGAACTCTCTCCGCCCTGCTCGTTGCAGCTCTTGCAATGGGATCACTGACTGCTTGTGGGGAAACCACCTATTCAGCGGCATCTGATTTCTTCTACAGTGCCGATAAAGGTCATAGCTACG
>SVNL01000087.1 GCA_015066925.1 Ruminococcus sp. | reverse complement strand
TATAAATACTTCCTTCGCCATTACCACGTTTGCGTGACATGTTTTCACCTCCATTCTGAATTAAGATATATCCCCCTTACAATTAATTTGTACTGGGGTATGTGTGGTCGCTTATCCAGCGATTAAATTCCGCTGTAGGGATACGTATGTACCTGCCTAAACGGGTGTGTGGAAGATCGTAAATATGTATAAGAGTGTAGATTTTAGAAGTACTGACTCTTAAATAGTTCGAAACTTCCTTAACTGTGAAATAGTTAATTTCAGTATTGAGCATGATGTGTCACCTCCTTTCATAATCATAGTATATCAAATTCAAAAAAGTTTCACAACCACTTTTTTGGTACATTTGTAGGAAAATTCTTGGGAATGTTTTGGGAAATTTTTGGGAAAGGTTGGTTGGTATGAAAAGAAAAGAATTATTCAAAGAAATCCTTAAAGCTATTTATGAGAGAACTTCTGTTTCGGAAGATGTAAAGAATAATAAAATATATTTTGAAAACGGTATTTATCAAAAATGTACTTATTCAACTAAGTATCGTTCAAGAGCAATCACGTTGTTTGAAATGACATTTGTAAAAAAAGATGTTATTTTTGAAACTGGAGTATTGCAAACGAAAAGAGAATATGATATGTATTATACAAGACAAGATGCTATTGTACGAGCTTTAAATTTATTTGACAAATGGGGGATAAAAAATACTGAAAAACTAAACTTTGACAGTTCAGATTTTAGAAGTGATGAAATAGGAAAATACATATATACTGCTTTTGTAGAATGTATATTTAATTTTTTGTTTTATGTGTCAGATTATTCGAAATATAAAAATAATTACGATAGCGGAAATGATGATATTACAGATGATTTTAATAAAGCATTACCTAAGATTCAACAAATTATCGATAAAGCATATAATAAATTAGTCAGAAATACAAATAATAATGGTATAACAAACAATATTGAAAAAGCTTCCTATTCTCTTCCAAAAAATTCAAATGTTAATACATATAACGAATGCAATAAGATGGATGAGGAAGAACAACCAAAATTTGAGCCAAATTATGAACAAAAAAAACTCGCTTTTATACAATATATCATGAATAATTATAATCAAAAAACTATAAATGATTCTGAGATGGATATGTTTTATAAATGTAGCAAACTTAGACAATATGTTGATATAAAGGATTATGCAGATAAAAATAGCATCGATATAATTGACTTGAATACAGTGAATATTAAAGAATTTAAAAGCAGTGAAATATATATGTTTAGAGGTGAGTGTTCTTTTGAATGTGATAATAATTGGGTAATAGTGCATACTAATATTAATGGCAATGCATATGACTTTACAACATCAGAGAAAAATTGGGTTAATTGGTCGTTTGTAGTTAATTATGTAAAGAAAAATATACCAAGAAGATGTATTTGTTATTTTATATACGATCAAGGTAAGATACTGCAAGTTTTACAGATAGACGACGGTTAAAACTTAAAGACAACTTAGTTCAACAATCAAATTCCAATCTTCCAAAAATTTTTCAAAAACTTTTCTCAAAAAATAAAACATAGGCGGTTTCATGTATTTATTAGAAACCGCCTTATTCTTTATTCAAGAAATGTTTGCATCTGAGAAATCGCGTTAGCTTTCAGATCATCAGTAACATGAGCATAGGTATCAAGAGTGAAACCTACGTTTGCATGCCCTAATATTTTTGATAATGTCTTAGGTGACATTCCTGATTCTAAGGCTCTTGTGGCAAATGTGTGTCGAAGTCCGTGAAGATTAATCACTCTTATACCATTTCTTATAAGCAGGTGCTTGAAGTAGCTCTGAAAATTACGAGGATCAATTACAGTACCCTTTGTTGAAGTAAACACAAAATCAGAAGGCGGAAAACCATTCTCCTTGAAATATTTCTGCTGCTCTACACGATACTCATCAAGTTTTTTTGCTATATCCGGAAGTAATGGGATAATACGCTTAGAATGAGGCGTTTTTGGTTCGTTCACTGTAATAGCAGTCTTATTATCTCGAATAATCCGAGGACAAGATAATCTGTTGATAGTCTGAGTAACCTTAATATAACTCTGACCATTAAGGTCAATAAAAACATTCTGCCAAGTGAGACCTAAAAGTTCGCCCTCACGCATTCCGGTATATAGATCGAGAAGAATCGCCATTCCAAGTCGCTCACCTTTTAAAGCTTCCTGTAGTTTTTTCTGTTCTTCTACAGTAAAATATAGCATTTCCTTTTTTGGAGCTTTGGGAATAACAACAAAATCAGCAGGATTCTTTTGAATCATATCAAGATATACAGCTTGATTCAGAGCTTTATGAAGCATATTATGAAGATTTCTAATTGTCTTAGGACTAAGACCGCCTGTACCGATAAGCTTACCATTTTTCAGCTTATCATTATAAAATTGCTGTATTATAAGTGTAGAGATGTCACAAAGTTTGAAACCGCCTATAGTATCTTTAATATGTCTATGAATATACGTTTCGTAGTTAATATATGTTGTTGGACGTACTTCTTGTTTACTGTACGTTTCAAGCCATATATTGAGCCAATCGAAAAGTGTTGTTTTACAAGGTTCATAATACGTATTATTTCTGAGCTGATTAAGAACGTTATTAACTTTATCGGAAACCTCTTTACGGGTTTTGCCGTAGAAATACTTTTTCTTGACCTTCTTATCGACAGTAGGTAGTGTTACAACGCCACGCCATCTCCCCTTTTTATCCTTATAAACACTTCCCTCATTATTACCGTTTTTAGCCATTATATAGCCTCCTCACATAATGATAATGCCCGTATTCCGCCAATTGTTTCAGAAATCAAATCTGAATCCATAAGCATATCCTCAATTTCATCAGGATGATAACCATAGTCAAGTAGCAGAAGAATATCTTCTTCGTCTACTCCGAAACAGCCGCACATTTCAAGAAGCAGTTCTTCATGACACGTATAATAATTATCGTAGGGAGCGTAAAAATCCGAGAACAGCGAATGGCGGTAGCTCTCATATTCTCCCTTTGATATATTTCCGTATATATCAATTAACACAATATCTTCATCATACATGGGAAGAGGTTCAAATTTGTATTTATGAAGTCCTGTAGCTTTAAGAGCCTTTCTCATGATACTTTCAGTTGAGGCGTATACATAAAGTCCGAGCATCTCGAAATATATCAGATGCATCGGACTGCTTCCCTTGACGAAATAAAGCGTATTTTCTTCATCAAGCAGTGTAAAGGTAAAGTTCCCCTGTACGTCCTCTGCCATTGATTTTAGAGATTCAAAATTAAGAGTTCCCTGTTTTTCTATCAGCTGAACAGCAACATAGCTGTCCGTCTCAATACAAGTAGGCGGCAGCTTTTTTTCTTTACGAAGCTGCAAATCATTGTAAAGTACTCCGTTATGAGCAAATGCAAACTCCTTTTCTGCCTTGCCATGAAATGGGTGATTGTTCCAGTTATACTTCTGATTTCCCTGTGTAGTGAGACGGGTGTGTCCCATTACAGCTCTTGTATCTTCGGGAAACGTGAATTTCAGTTTATGAGCGGGCTTCGGTCTTTTGTATATCGTGACCTTGTTATTCTTTACATAGGAAATTCCAGCAGCATCTGTACCACGCTCCTCAGATGCATTGGCGAGTTCCTGAGTAAGCTTCTTTAACACCTTGTGAGGGACGATTCCCTTAACGTCCAGCCAACCAAATAATGCACACATATTACATTTCCTCCTCAGCAGTGATTTTTTCGTTTATATAAAGATTGCGTTCTTTTAAATACTGTATAAGCTCAGTATCATTAATGTCAGATACAAATTCAGACCATGACAGCTTCTGTAACTGATCATCAGACAAAGAAACAGCCACATTACAAATCTCGTTGACAAGCTGTAATGTGGCAATAAGCGTATTAAATTTGAGCGTTCCTCTGAAAAGCCTGAATTCGACTGTGTGATAGTTGCAGAGATTTACTGCCGTATATCTTCCGTAGCTGCCTTTTTTAGCCTTATCCATGATAGCTTTCGGAGTATTTTCATATCCGTAACGAGCAGCCCAGCGATTCATGGTTGCCTCAGAGCGACGGCTGAATTTCAAAAGTTCATTCCAGTGATGCTCCACAAAATAAAGAATACGGGAAATTACGTCTTCCTGCTCCTCGTTAGTTTCTCCGAGACTTGTCTTGTTGACATGAATATGAAGTCCGCAAGTTGATGTCTGATGTGAACGGTATCCCAGAGAAACAGCCTTTCTCATTATTTCTTCCCAGCAGTAGTTTTTGTGATAATCAAGCGTCATGGGGTGTGTTACTATCTCCATGCCGTCATTCAGGCTTCCATCTGATTTTATGTAGATATGTTCCCTATCTTCGTTAGCAATTTCAAGAAGCTCATCGGCATAGTCGCAATCCTTGCCGGCTACATCAATTTCAAGCTCAACACCGAAATAGCGTGAATTATCGCCGTAGAATATAGGCTCAGGTTTATAGCTGTATTCCTTGATAGATGCGTTTTCGTTGCATATATCATGATAGCATTCAGAGCAGTAATCACTATCTCCGTAATGATAAGCGTCATCTATATGCATCAGGGCTTCACAGGTCTGACAGCGGGTATAGTAATTATCATAGCAATGCTGGCAGAGATTTGTGTATTCATCACCATAAGCATCCGAATCCCAGACAGTAGCGCCACATCTGTCGCAAGTACAACAATAGCGTGAAACACAGTCAGAACATACGATTTGTCCATTGACAGTAGTGTAGTCATCATCTTCAATAATAGCTCCACAGTGAGAGCAGTAGATTTTATCTTCCATTTTGTTTTCCTCCATAGCATAAAAATTGCCGTCCCGGATTATCCGAGACGGTTTATTGTTAATATTCCTCTGCAAGTAACATCGTTGAGTGATCTCCGTCATCAATGACATAGACCTTTTGTGTTATGGGAGCTTCCGACGGCATAAGGTATTCCATCTTATACTCAGGCTCCTCTGATGAATGGGATATACGCTGTACACCTTCCAAAGCTTCAAGATTAAAGACCTGCAAGTAATCCTTTGGCTCTGAAACCTTATCAATGCACTCCCACATAAAAATCTGGAGTTCAAGCGGTATTTCTGTCTGAATTCCTTTGGTTAAGTATCGGTTGTTGCTGAACATGATTTCCTCCTTTTCAAGTTTTCTACGTTCCCTATGTTCCTATCGTTGCACACGATAGTGCATACCATAGCACTATTATTATATAT
>SVNL01000014.1:30190-32173 GCA_015066925.1 Ruminococcus sp. | reverse complement strand
TGTTCACATCTTTTATTGCAGGCTGTAACGACAAATCAAGCAAAATAAATGATGACTCCCAAAACAATGAAAGCTCTGTTTCTGAAATTACAGAGAGCACCTCTGACGAAAGCAGTGAAGCAGATAACTCGGCTCCCGAAAATGTTCCACTTGATTATTCGGAATTTACACTCGATAAATCAACGCTTTTTTCCGAGCGTGACCTCAGCGGAGAATACAGCAAACCTGATGCTGAAATAATTCTCAGCGACAACGGTGTCACTATCGACGGAAACGGTATATCCGCACAAGGCTCTGAAATCCTTATAAGCGAGGCGGGAACATATCTTTTCAGAGGCTCTTTAAGCGATGGAAAAATCATTGTAAATACCGACAAGCAGAATAAGGTACAGCTTGTTTTTGACGGTGTTGATATCTCCTGTGCGAATTCATCTCCGCTTTACGTCGAAAGTGCAGACAAGGTTTTTCTGACGCTCACAGAAAACAGCGTGAATACTCTTTCTGACGGAAAAAGCTATACCTACGAGGAAGAGGGACAAAACGAGCCTGACGCTGTTATTTTCAGTGCAGACGACCTCACTGTAAACGGAAAAGGAAAGCTTATCGTCAATGCAAATTACAATGAAGGTATTGCTTCTAAAAATGAAATAGTAATTGCCAACAGTACAATCTCAATTAAATCTGTCGGAAACGGTATAAAGGGCAAAGACAATGTAGCAATAAGCTCTGCTGTAATTGACATAACTTCCGATAAGGACGGTATCAAATCATCTGATACACAACAAATCTCAACAGGCTTTGTCTACATTACAGATTCCGCCATTACCGTAAATGCTCAGGAGGACGGCATACAAGCCGAATCAGCCGTAATAGCTGAAGGAAACAACAATATAAACATCATCTCAGGCGGAGGGTACACCGAAAATACCGACGTTCACAATGATATGATGTTCGGCGGAGGAAAAGGCTTCGGCGGCGAAAGATTTAATAATATACAAAATAATCAGCAGTCCGATTCAGCCGACTCTCAGATAAGCCGCAAAGGTATAAAAGCCAAAGGATATATCAACATCGAAAACGGAAATTACGAAATCAATTCCTGTGATGACGCTTTACACTCAAACTATAATATAAATATCTCGGGAGGAAATCTCAATCTAAACTCGGGTGATGACGCTATTAATGCCGATAATGAACTTAATATTAATGGCGGTACTGTAAACATTGCAACGTCCTACGAGGGTATTGAAGCCGCATTTATCAATATCAGCGGTGGAGATACATCGGTAACGGCAAGCGATGACGGTATAAATGCAAGTGACGGTACCTCACAGGGCGGTATGGGAACACTTTCAGATGCAGGTGTAAATATCTCAGGCGGAAATCTCCATATCAATGCAGGCGGTGACGGACTTGATTCAAACGGCACAATTACCGTTACAGGCGGCAATGTGTATGTAGACGGCCCCGAAAACAACGGTAATGCCGCTATTGACGGAAACGGAGAAATGCTTATAAATGCAGGCTCTATTATTGCTCTCGGAAGCTCGGGTATGGTTGAGCTTCCTTCTGAAAATTCAGCTCAGAACATTGCTGTTATAACTCTTGAAGAATACTGCAATGCAAATACAGAAGTAAAAATATGCGACAACGACGGAAAAGCTGTAATCAAATATAAATCGGCAAAAAAATTCAACAGCATTATCACAAGCACTCCTGAATTTGAAAACGGCAAGGAATACACCGTTTACACAGACAGCACAGAGGTTGGAAGCTTTACCGTAGAAAATGCAATCTCATATGTAGGAACATTCAACTCTATGGGAGGCTTCGGCGGACACCACGGCGGCGGTGGATTTGGCGGAAAATTTGAAAATGGACAAATACCGCCAATGCCTGATGATATGCCTCCTCCGGATTTCGAGGGTGAAAGACCTGACATGCCCGATTTTCAAGGTGGCGAAAGACCTGACATGCCCGATT